>NZ_CP128467.1:0-2992 GCF_030376725.1 Macrococcus bovicus | reverse complement strand
TGGAAAAAAATAAAGAAATCATCGCTGACCTTGAACAGGGTCTGCACAGAAAAAGAATGATTGCGTACGGCGGACTTCTGAAAATCATGCACAAGAAATTAAATCTTGATGATGCCGAGGATGGCAATCTGATTCAGACTTCGAGCGAAGACGAAAAAATCTCTGAGGAAGAAGCAAAAGCAAATTCAATCATCGCTGTATGGAATTTTGAAAAACAGAATTATTTTTTGAAATAAAAAAAAAGCCTGCCACGAAGTGAATCTGGCTTTTTTTATTTCAAAAATTTTTTTCTAATGGACTCTATTAGACTCTATTAGACTCTATTAGACTCTATTAGACTCTATTAGACTCCATTAGAGTGATTACATAATAAAATTTAAGTGTAAAAAAGTCAATTTAAAATCCATTAGTTTGCATTAGATTTCTATTAGAAACAGCGATTTTTGGCACACGACTCTATTAGATTCTAATAGAGTTTTTTGAACAGTCAAAAGAGCGTAGCGAAACGGGTCGGCACTGCCGACCTGCCATCTCCCCATCGCGTGAGCAGGGGGGTGTGGCACAAGTTTCCCTTATGCTCTTTCACAAATGTATGCAGAGAACATCAAAAAGAGACGCTCAGAGACGTTTTAAGAGCCGTTTTAGAGAAGATGGACTTATTTATCTCTCACAAAAAAACGAGCTTCAGAATCGATTTGTGAGCTTCCTGTTATAAATTTTTGATGAAGAAATAAAAAACCTGAATGGATTTTAAAAAAAAGCTGAAGGGAGTGAGCCGAATGAAAAATAAAAATCCGGAGAATAAAAAATTATTTTCTGAACTTGAAGAAGGAATGAGTGAATTAATCCTGCACGCAGAAAATAAAAAAAATTTAAGAACGAGTATCGTGAGTTCAGAAAAAGTTTTAGAAAAAATAAAAAAGTGATGAAGAAATTCTGTAGAAGAACTGATCAAAAAAATTAAGAACGTAATTTTTTCAGTTTAGGGCGAAGAAAAAACAGGAGAATAATTTTAGAGGACAAGAAAAAATTTGATTTGCTGTTTATGCCGAGAAAACTTTTTGTGAAAGAAAAGACCCTTCAAGTATACTTAACGGAGTGGGCCCACCAGGGCGGTTTTCCCTGGGTGGCACATCTTCGGGAAGTTTGAAGGGTCAAAGTTTCTACACAAAAAGGAAATTGGAATAAATGCTAATATTTTATATAAATTAAAATTTAGGAGGAGTTAATTTGATAGGTGGAATTTTAGGTTTGGTAGGTGTGGCTATTACTTTATTATACTCATTTTTAAATAATTTGAGTAATAGAAAGTTTCATGCAAAATTAGAATCTGACAATAAAAATTTTCAAAAAAACCTAGCAATGCAAGAACATGAACGTAGAATTTGGATGAAAAAATTCGAAATTTTAGTTCAGTTAATCGGATCAAGATATGATATAGGTACTACTGAATTTAAGATAGCATTTAATAGTATTCCAGCTGTTTTTTTTGATTCGCCAAATGTCATTAGAAGTCATAAAAATTTTTATAGTTATAAATCGAATTCTTCTGTTGATGAAGGTATCGCTAATGAAAAATTAATAAATGTTTTTGTAGAAATTTATAAAGATTTAGAAATCGAAGAAAATGTTGATGAAGCACATTTAGAGAAAATATTTAATGTGCGAGGTAGGTAAAAACTATGAGAAATTTTACTGATTTAGAAATTGATAAATGGATTGCCTATACGGATAAAAATGTTTTGTCTGAAGAAGAATTTTTAGGGAGATGTTATGTGTGTGGTAAATTTTTAAAAGATGTTGAGTTACCGAAAGGATCAGAGAAAAAAATTGTTTGTGCAAAAGATAGAGATTATTTTGAAGAAGAGTACAAGGAATTAGAGGATTGTGGAGATATAAAATAAAAAGCTAAGAAAACACAAAGTGATTTCTTAGCTTTTTTGCGTTGAGAAATGCGGTTTTTGCGAAGCGAAAATCGTGTTTCTTCTTGTCTTGATACTATTAGAAATAATTCTATTTTTAAAAATGGGTTCAAACCCTTGTGGCTGTAAGTGTTAACCTGTTTTTTATGGTATAAAGAAAATTTGACATAAAAAAACCCGCGATTTATGATTAAGGTGTCTAATCTAAAATCAAATATCGGGGGCTTTTTTATGTTTAATTATGCAAATCTCAAGGCGGAGATTCGTCTTGATTGCTTGATGCAAATCCCTGTGAAGGGAGATTTACTTGATGCAATTTAATAATACAAGAGAAGATGTCGAAAATCAAGAGACTGAAATCCTTCATGACTATACGAAATCAGGCAAGGAACGACCATGGAAAGAAAAGAAACTGTCGAATATGTCGTATGTCGAGATTCTCACGATGCTGCAGATAAAGAAAGCAAAAAATGTGAGAGAGTGTGGAAAGGTGCTCGAGTTTAAAGCACAGGATGATGGCTATCTTAAACTTTATAAGACATGGTTTTGTAAATCAAAACTGTGTCCAGTCTGTAACTGGAGGCGTGCGATGAAGAACAGCTGGCAGGCTCAACGAGTGGTTGAAGAAGTCATCAAGGAAAAACCAAAGGCACGATGGCTCTTTCTGACGCTCTCGAATCGCAATTCCATTGACGGTCTTTCGATGGATCAGTCGATTCGAGAAATGACAAAGGCGTTTGATAAATTAGTGAAATACAAGAAAGTAAATAAAAATTTGATTGGCTTCATGCGGACGACAGAAGTGACGGTCAACAAGCAAGATGGGTCTTATAATCAGCATATACATGTGCTGATTTGTGTTGAGCCGACTTATTTTAAGGGCAAAGAAAATTATATCGAACAGGCTGAATGGGTTCAGCTTTGGAGACGGGCACTTAAAATAAATTACGAGCCTGTTGCTCATGTCAAAGCAATAAAACCAAACAAGAAAAATGATTCTGCGATTGTGTCTGCGATTAAGGAGACCTCAAAATACTCGGTCAAGGAGTCAGACTATCTGACAGATGACG
>NZ_CP128468.1:0-4933 GCF_030376725.1 Macrococcus bovicus | reverse complement strand
ACAGGGAACTGATGTCGGGTCGCTATGAGAAGCATCGCCCTGAAACGTTCTATGAGCAGTTGAAAGGCAATGCACAGGAGAAAGGGGTCAGCAGTCAGTTTGAACTGGGTCACAGAACAGCTGTTCAGCAGAATCGGAATGCAGGGCGTTCAAGATGATTTTTTCAGGAACAATCCTTATCCCGATTTTTCGACTGATCTCGAACAGTCAGTTTGAGAAAAAATACAGGCTTCAGAGATTTTCTTTTGGGGGGCACCCCCTGTTTAATATATGTTTTAAAAGATGTTTAAAAGATAAAAGATGTTTAAGGATTTTTTTAGCCTTACTCTCCCAAGGGATTGAGGGGCTTTATAAAGACAAAATGGGGGCTTTATAAAGACAAAATGGGGGCTTTATAAAGACAAAATGGGGGCTTATAAAGACAAAATGGGGGCTTATAAAGACAAAATGGGGGCTTATAAAGACTTTTAAATTAATTGTCTTTATAAAGCTTTTTTGTTATGCTTTTTGTAACAACGTAAAGAAAGAGGTTAGGGGCAGAAATGGATGAAAAATTCATCAATACTTCAGAACTGAAAGTAGGGGGAAATTTGGATGTCGTAAAATATCATAACGACTTAAATACCGTGGTTATGCGTAAATGGACAGCTGAAGAAATGAATTTTTTCTTCAGCATCATCGCCAAAATGAAGAATAAAGGTACAGATGAAGTGGTGTTCAACACTGATGAACTAAAGGAACTTGTGAATTACGACCCTAAAAAGCCTGAACGATGGGCGAAGACGATGAAAAATGTTGCGGACAAGATAACTGACCTGAAATATAAAGAATCGACTAAATCATCCTACGTAGTTATGCCGTTGTTCCAATATTTCAAGGTGGATTTAGACGAACGAAAAGTAACAGTACAGGTCACTTCTCGCTTTGAATATATTCTGAACCGTCTCAACATTAATTTTACTTACTACAAACTCGAGGATTTCATAGAGATCAGGTCAGTCTATGCCAAAAATATGTACCGAAAAATCAAGCAATTCAAGAAACAAGGTAAGCTCATATTTTCAATAGAGGAACTGAAAAAGAGCCTCGACATGCCTGAATACTACAAAACTAGTGAAATAGATAGACTAGTCATCAAACAGCTGCAGAAAGAACTTCCGGACCTTATTCCAGGGTTTTCCGTCAAAAAACTGAAATCACGGAAAAGAGGAACACCAGTAGTCGGCTACGAATTTACGTGGCAGGCTGAACAGACTGGGAAATTCAAAGATTTCTCTAAGAAAAAAGCGACGGATCCGAAAGAGGTAAGTTATGAGAAAACACCTGATTGGCTGGGAAAAGAACAGCAAAATACAGAAATGAGCGAAGAAGATAAACAGAAAGCTGATGAACTCAGAAAAAAGATTGCTGAATTTCAGGGACAGACGATTATTGATGAATTCACGGAGTAAAAATCATCGGATATTACGATTCTAAGCACACTTTGAACGTATTTGACGGACTGGTCTATTCAAACAGCAATGAGGAGGGTCTATATGACTGAAAAAAGAAAAGAACTTGAAAAACTTGAGAAAAAAAGAAAGGAACTTTTGAAAGAAATCAAGGCACAGGAACAGCGACACTATAAGGCTTTGATTGAGTTTTTCGGGGACGACTTCCCCCGTAACGAGAAGAAACGACCGATTTCTTTGAAACAATTTAAAGAGAATTATATGCTGATTGAGAAAAAGCATTATGGGAATTTCAAAACCCCAAATGAAGCGCGTCGTCTGGAGGATTATAAAACGGTGTTTGACGTTTTGAAAAACACGGCAGATAACATCGATTATTCGCAGGGTTTCCCTAAAATCCCGAATCTCGCTGAGTTTACGAGATGGATCGAAAAATTTAAAACTAAAAATTAATAAAGCAAGCCCTAATTAGGGCTTGCTTTATTTTGTTCTGAAAAATTTATACAGCACAAAAATTACTATAAGAATTACTACGACAAGGACTACTTCTCCTACGATCATCATAGGATCAACCATAAAATCCCACCTTATCAATAAATTTATATCCCTATTATACCCAATTGATGTTAATATAAGAATGTAATTTACTAAAATTTGGAGGTATGAGATGAAAAAGGTTATTTCAAGTTACTTCTCCAGAACAAGTAGAAATCTATAAAAAATTCAAATCTATGTACTCTCAAAAAGAATTAGAAAATTTGAATAAAAATTTAGATGCTTTTGATCAAAAAAAAGTTAATGAAAAATTAAAAAGCACTAAAATAGCAAATAACCAAAGAAAAGCTATAGTTTTAGGTGATGGATCTATGGTTATTATTGGTAATAAAACTGGCCCTATTGAAGATGGTCTGATTCCTTCTTCTAACGAGAAGCAAGTAACGACTTATGCAAATATTAAAAATGGTACTTCTGGTTACAAATACTACAGTACTTTTTATCAAGAAATTTGGGGCATTATAAAACAAGCTGAAGTTTATAACAGAGTTGATTTTCAACTTTATACCAACAAAGCTGTTTTTCTAGGTTCGTCTCCTGCAGGTACAAGAGCTTTTATTCCTGCGACAGTTGAAGTAGCAGATCATAGTACATCTGGTAGTGGAACACGTACATTGGTAAACACTTATGATTACAATGCGACGGTTTCAGTTGCAGGCAATCAATTAGCTAATCGTTATGTTTCACTAGGAAATACAATTAAAGTTATTTCGAATGTAGGTAATTCTGTTAATTATACTGCTACACCTTCTTATAAAGGATTCTAATATTTCTCTAATAATTTAATACTTATTAAAGATAAAAACACATATGAATTTATCATATGTGTTTTTTTGTGTGTAAAAATATTTCAGACATGGCGGAGGCATTTCTGTAAATATTTTTATCTGCGAGAACGGAAATATTGTAGCGTAATATTTCTGTTCAAAAAGGAGGGGGTGGAGGGGGAACGTAGTTCAATCTCCCTAGTGAGTCAGTGATACTTTGCGAAGCAAATGTATACACTGACACTGCTAGTCAGATCTCTTCTCACTAAAAATTTATGATATAATTACACCATAATTATTCGTTAAATTTGTGAGAAGAAATTACGTTCTTGTGATTCTGATATGATTCTGTTGAAGGCAATCTGAGCGGATAGTGAGGATTGAAATCTACAGAATTCTGAAAGATGAGCCGACTGAATAGGGAGGGTCATTGACAGACAATATCAGAGTCACTAGGCACTAATTTTCTGAAACAAATGAGACCGAATAGGGAGCAATTTTTCAGGAAAGTAGGGGCTGAAGGTGAACGAGGAAAAAAAGAAAAAATCGAAGATTATTTCGTTCCGAGTGAATGAGGACGAGTACGATGTGGTTGCTGCTATAGCGAAGAGTAGCAACATGAACATCAGCGAGTATTTGAAGGTACGGGCGTTGGAGGGCAAAATCCAACAGCCCAAGGTAGCTTCAGAGGATTTAAGGGCAATCGTGCCTGAACTGACGAGACTGACGGGACAGATCGGACGTATTGGAAACAACGTCAATCAGTCTACAAAGGCGATCAAGAAAGTCGGGCGATACGGATTTTTTTCGTCAGGTGACTATCTGAAGCTGACAGAGGTGTTTGAAAAAAGCACAGCGGAAATCGCTGCGATCCGCGAGGAGGTCAAAAGGCTGTGGCATACACTAAAGTAGCACCCTCAAAGAGTTCAGGGGCTTCAATCGTCTATGCACGGGACGGCAAAGAGAACGGAAAGGACAAGTGCGTGGCGATGTCGGGGCTGAACTGCGACCCCTCCAACGCTGAATATGAGTTTGCGGTCGTCAGACATGCATACGGCAAGGCTCTGAAAGAGGGTGAGGACATCCAGGCACGTCTGATGATCCAGTCCTTTGAGGGTCGGGACGTGTCGGCTGATGAAGTGAACGAGATGGGCTATGAACTCGCAGAGAGAATCAACGAACGGCTCGGCGGCGGCTTTCAGGCGGTGGTGTATACACACGGCAACACGGGCAACTTTCACAACCATATCGTCTTCAACTCGGTCAATGCGGACAATGGGAGGAAATATACGATGCACTTTGAGAAGTTTGAGATCGAGAAGATGAGCGATGAAATCGTGCTGAGCCGTGGTCTGCCTGTCATTGAAAAACAGAAGGAGGATATCACGACAAGAGGCGAGATGCAGCTGCGTGAGAGGGGGCAGTATGTGTGGAAAGACGACCTCAAAGAGCGATTCAACGGTGCCATCGATAAAACGCTGTCGAATGTGTCGAAAGATAAGGCGGAGTACTTGGAGGATTTCAAGAAAAATATGAGTGATCTCGGGGTGACCGTCAAGAAGAGATACGTCAAAAAGCGTGATACGACGTACTTTACCTATGCTTTCACAGACGAAAACGGCAAGAAACAGACAGCTAGTGAGAAAAAACTGGGCGTTAAATACAGCGCTGAACGTGTCTCAGAGGCCGTTGAGGAGCGTTTAGAGCAGAACAGGGCTGAAACCCTTGAGACGGCGAAAGAAGCCGTCAGCGGGCCGGAAAGACCTCTCAGAAGGAGTGGCTTTGTCCCTCCAGCAGAGATCGAAAGAAAAAGGGATGCCTCTAAAAAGCCAAATAAGCCCTCTGACGGGACGGAAATCAAAAAAGAGACCCAAACTACCAGAGAGATGCCAACGCCTCTAGAAATGGCTCCTAGACCCCTTAGAAGAGACGATGAGGATGATATAAAGAAGAGAATCAGAGAAAAGGTGCTTGAATCATTCGGTCAGAGACTGGGTTATAAACCTGATGGTAGTTACAGGGAGATGGTCCTTTACTGCGAGGAGACACAGCGTGCCATGCTTTACAGAGTGACTCCAGCACAGATTAGTCAGCTTGAACGGTACGGCTCCAACGACCTTGTCACTGAATCTTTTGACTATAGGCTCTACACGGCTCCTG
>NZ_CP128469.1:0-66682 GCF_030376725.1 Macrococcus bovicus | reverse complement strand
CTGTTTTTGCTCCCCTGTTAGTTCCTTTGCTTGCTCTTTGACTACATCAATCTGCTCATAGGCATTCACATTTTCCTGATCTAATTTTTCAATCGATGCCTCTAAACTTTCGATATCCTTATTGAGGAAACTTACCTGATATTCTCTCCCTTCTTCTTTGTATGCCTCTACATCTTGTATGACTAAATGCTTGTTCTGTATTTTTTGGTCAGTGTCAAAATAGAAACTTGTCTTTGCTGAAATCACATTTTCGTCATCAACAGACACAACATCACTTTTCATTTTCAGGTCAAGTTTCATCATTCCCTGATTATCTGGTAGACCCCTTGTCGCTATGATGAGATAGTTTTTATTCGGCATCATCACTTTATTTTTTTGTTTGATAGTGAGGTCCTCCTGTAATTTTGTTTCGACCTCAAAGTTTTTTTCTGTCAAAGGAATATAGTTCGAGCTGTCATCTTTCTGCTTTAAATAATATTTTGTAAGTAACAGCTGCGACTTAGGATTATACTCTTTGTCTAATAAATAAATTTCATAGTCACCCAATTGATACATCTTGTTCTTTTGAGTGATCGTATTATCCGTCTTATCTGGATTGAAAAGACTAAGAGCATACAATAGAATGTATGCTCCAACAATTATCCCGATGATTATTTTATATGTTCGTCCTACATTTCCTCGGCTGACTCTGCTGGTGCGTCGGCTCAATTTCTTCATCCTCCTAGAAGACCATAGTATTTGAAAATTTTTTTCGTCAATTCGTTCTCTATTCTTTTACTGGTTCCTGATTCTTAATCTTTGCTTCATCAAACTGTTCAAAGCTGTTCACTTTCCATGACCCATTTTCTTTTATCAATGTGATTGCCATGGCGACCTTTCTGTTTGAAACCTCTTTACCGTTACTGTCCTTGATGTTCTGCTGAAGAGTGGCAAATGTTTTTGTTTCATTGTTGCTTACTGTCTCTATGTCATTATAGATTTCAATGTTATCTACTGTTGTATCATAAATAATTGGCGAGGTTCTTTTCTCTCCGAAGTATTCATCAGCTATATTAAGTGTCGCCACCTTTTTGATGGCTTCGTATCGGTCCTTATCATTCGTATCTACGCTAGAGGTATAGAGAAGTGTAATGAAGTTCTCTGATACCTGCTTAACATTTTCGAGTTCACTTTGTTCAACTGTTTCAGTTGATTTAGTTTTATTTGAATTTTTTTTCATCTCTTCACTCTTCACATCCTGAATTTGTTTTTTCAGTTCTTCGTTTTCCTTCTCAATATTCTTGGGACCCTGGCTCAAGTACAGGAATAAGGCAATCACACCTAATCCTAAAACAATCATAAGTAGTCCAACATATTTTTTATCATTCATATTCCTATCCTCCTAATAGATATAAGTTAGATCACTTGGTGGAATAAAAGTTCGCTCGCCATACGTAAACGGTATGACATTATGTTCACTGACTTTAATTCTTCCGTCTTTATACACTGCCTCTACAAATGCGATATGGCCATACGTGGTCGGACCAAACTGAATTGAATTATACGGCCAGGAGACCATCGCTCCGACCATGGGCTTCTTGCCTACCTTGTAGCCCTGTGCTTTTGCCCTTGACGGCCAGTCAGCCCCATTACCGAAAGTCAGTTCAACCGGCAATCCTAATTCTTTACGGCGATTGTAGACATACCAGGTACATTGCAAATAAGAATAAGTGTTAGGCTCGAATCTCTTACCACTGTACTTAGGTAACTTGCCATTATATTTTTTTAGTTTTTCCAGTGTCATTCCTGCAGGAACATCACCGCAGTCTGTATCAATTGTTTCTTCTTTCTTTTCCTTCTCTTTATCTTTTTCACTATCAGCTGTTGTGCTGTCACTTGGTGAACTTAATGTGCCGATGGTTTGTTTGACGGCAGGAATCCAGTTGGCATTTAAATTAGTCGGATCATTTGCTGCGCCGACAGGGGCATACTTCGGTCCGATCTTCTCCGGTGTATTCAACCCCTCTGAGATGTAAAGGTCGTATAAGTTTTTGATTCCGGCGATGATGCCTTCTTCAATCGTCGGAAAAGTTGAATCATGAATCGTCGCATTCCCCATGACGCTGAATGGATTATTCTGAATGGTTGCATTGGCGCCCTTGCCCCAACCGGACTCCATCGCAACAATCGCAATCGCAATTTTCGGAGGCACTTTATATTTTTCTGCCGTCTTCACTATGAATGTTCCTTTGCCCTCCAGCTTTCCTCCCTTTGCATTTTTCTCGAATACATTTTGAATAACACTTGGTGAGATAGATCCTCCACTGTCTCCATCTATACAGAGGTCATAGTTACTCGCTTGCTCTTCTTCCCACCCTTTATGTGAACCTCCCAGAAATATTAAGGACAGGGTAAGAATGAGTGCTAAGGCACCTATCACCAACAGACTTGTTAAAGATGCTCCAGTAAAGATGCCGATCATCCACATCCATACTTTCTTTCTCATGAACTGTTTCGCTTTTTGTTTAAGAAGTTCCTTCATCTTTTCCCTCCGTTATGTTGTCTGGAAATGAAAAAGATACTGACGCCCTATGCAAAGGTATCAGTATCTTATCTGTCATTTATCTTCTACTGGAATGAATTGATCGATCATCCACTGGTCATTCTTCTTTACGAATTTCAATTCTACATTTAACGTTCTTGTATCGTCATCACTCGTTCTGATCTGAGCCGGAATACTCTGAACGACTTTCAGGTCGACTGAAGCTCCCGATGGTTGAACATCTAGTTCTTTAATATTAATATCACCGGAAATATTGTAACTGTCCTTTTCAGTGAATATTTTTTGTGCCAGCTCATCTGTGATAAGATGTTTCACTTTTTCCTTTTTTGAATTGTATGATTCACCATTTCTCATTGAGTACATTATCTTTGCGAACTTCTCAGCTCGTAGTTTTATATCATGACGGTCATCTTCACCTATATTTTTATCTGACTGACTGTTCAGCATCATCAAGAAGGTGATTAAGCATGAGACTACGAGTAGCCCTGGAAGCAATAAACTTTTCTTCATTAATCATTCCTCCCTTTTACTGTCCGCCTCTGAATCGCTCGAGCTGCTCATCGCTTACATCATTATGGAATAACGTGTTACCTACACCCTGAATGTTGAGGATGGCCTCTCCTTTGCCTAGGCCTGGTATAATTTCATATTCAGATGCTTTGATGGTTTCGCCGAGTACATCCTTGATTGAATCTATATCTGAACGGTCAATCTGAAAGAAATATTTATATTGTGTCAGTGAGAAGATCTGTTTCATCTGTGATGTCGCATCACTCTGTGTATTTTCCGGTAGTAACAGTTTCGGTGACTGCGTTGCAAAGATGACGCCGGCAAGATATTTACGCATCTCCTTCATAAAGTTGACCACGAACTCGACAGTCTTCAGATTGTTGACATTGACGATGTTCTGACATTCGTCAATGAAGACCATGAATCGTCTTGCATCACGTGAATCAATCTGGCCGTCCTCAATCAGTTTCTTATAGTACTTACCGTTTTTCAGCGCCTGTGACCAGATGAGTGATAAAGCTACGAAAAGCTGACACTGGAAGACGTTCTCTGATAATTTTTCAAGCTGTTCTATGTTGTAGAATACAATCTGTTCATTGTCCATATTCGGAATGGATGTGTGACCATCAAATACATTCCCGTACACATTGATCATGTTGTTCAGTGTCGTGATGATTTTTGTTCTCGATACTTCGTTCTCAGGTTTATGAGGCAACTGCATGACAAACTCCCTGAACTCTCCGAGTGTCGGATATTGTTCAGGCGCAAGTCCTGTGACGACCATCGTCTTCTGTTTATCTCTGTCTTTCGTCCACAATCCGACATGACAGTAGAAGTCATTGAAATATTCTGATGCGACCATGATATCCGTCGGCGTCAGATCTTTATTCATAAGAGACATCTGCATTTCTAATTTTGATAGATGCTGTGTGTAGCATGCTTCCTCATTAATCATTAGATTGTAGTCTTCAGCATCCGGATTATCGAGATTGTCATAGGTGGCTGTCGCCATAATCTCAAGCATGTTGATCATTCCCTGGGAACCGTCCAGAGAGACTGTTTTCCCTCCTTGAGCCTGAACCACCTGACGGAAGTCTCCTGCCTTGTCAAAGCCTCTGATGAAGTTATTTCGTGCGAACTGTTCTTCCTCCAGTACTTTCAGGAAAGTGGACTTCCCTGATCCCATCAGTCCAAGGACAATACTGTTGAATGACTTACGCTGACTGTCAACTTTGAACATATCAAGATATACAGGACCACCAGTTTCTGTCGTACCGATAAAGGCGCCTTCCTCATCCGTGATAGATATATTATCAAACGGATATCCTCCACCCAATGTTGACGCAGGCATCTGCTGGCCTGCCTTATAGTTGATGCCGTGAACTTTCTTCTGTCTGCCATGTTTCATAATAAGACTCTGCCATGCTTCCTTGCTTTCAAAGTTCATTACCTGAGCCTTGAACCCTTTTGATTCAAGTTCGACTCTTATCTGATGCACCAGATCATCCAGTTTATCAAGTGTAGGCTGTGCAATGTGCAGTCTGACAACCAGATGCTTAATCTGTTCCCCCATATCATTTAACATATGGGAAATACCCAGTAAGTTCTGATATACATCTGTCGCTGCACTTTTGGTCATCGCATCTGCCTTCTTATCCTGTATCCGGGCTGCCTGTTCAGATAATGAACGTCTGATATTCGTTCGTACACTCTCAAGGTCAGCTGTTGATACATCCAGTACAGTGATGACACCGTCTTTGTTGACAATCGATCTCAACCAGTTGTCATACACTGCTGAAGGATATGCATAGACTGTCAGACAGGCCTCATATCCATCTCCTTTCTTCACATAGCCTTCGTGAAAGGAAATACCTCCCTGTGGCTGTACACGTGTGATAAAGGAAAGATCATAGTTATCTTCAATGTAATCCTCGACCTTCATTTTTTTGATTGTCTGTTCATTTTTTTTAAACCATTTTTTAAATAAATCTGTAAACATTCGCAGTCTCCCCTCAAAAAAAGCAACGTCTAAATTAAGATTTAATCTAGACGTTGCTTCAAATTTATTTATTGATCATCATTCCAGGTTCTGTAGTTTATCAGTTTCATACTTGTAAAGTAAAAGCTGATTATCATAATCAGATAATCAGCTTCAATCTATTGTGAACAACAGTTTATAACGATTAATTATTTTTTCAAGTTCCTCTTTTGACAAGGTTTCAACCACTTCATCTGCTGTCACATTTCTAGCCGTTAAATCTAATGCTATAGATTGATCTAACAGAACCTTTCCTTTAACTAATTGTGTGGTTGTAAGAGGATAATACATGGGAAAATCACGATCTGTCTGAGATATAGGGACAACAATCGTCATATCGCTGTTATCCCTTACCATATCGTGACTGATAGCAAGAGCTGGCCTATGGTTCTTCTGCTCATGACCTCGACTCGGGTTAAAATTCACATAGAAGATATCGCCTTGTGATACTTTACTTACCATTTCAGCTCTTCTCCTTTTGCCATTCCCCAATCCAGTTCGTTTCCTCGTATACCGTCATCTTTCCATCCTGCAAATAACTCATGGATCGAATTAGGCTCTTCTGTAACCGGTGTTATCACTAGTGAATTATTCTTGACACTAATCTGCATTTCCTGATTATCACTGATGTGCAATGTTTCAAGAAATTTCCTCGGTATTCTCAGGCCTTTTGAATTACCCCACCCTGTGATCTTTGTCTTAGCTTCTAATGTCGTCATCAATATCACTCCTTTCCCAAAGTATATACCTGTATATACTTTGAGTCAAGTGAACTCATAGGTACTGAGTATTCATATTGTTCAACTGAAACAATACATTTTCTTTCTTTCTCGGACTTAACGCTGTTTTTTTGAGAAGGCCGTTATTGGTCTGTCTGATGTTTTCTTTAAGCACAGCCATGCTCTTTTTAGTGTCCGCATAAACGAACAGATAATAGTCCATCTCCTTATGTGTCTTAGCTGACGCCTGTAATCTTCGTATATTCTCAGCAGCATACTCCTTCTGAAGATAGTCTGTCGCTTTTTCGTACTTATACAGCCAATACATCTGCTGCTGTTCAGAGTCCGAAGGATATTTAAACGCAATAATCTTAAGGTCTTCAATATTGATTCTGAAGTAATTCGCAAGTTTGATCATCAGCATGCTATTCTCATCAGCGTTGATTGTACTGAGTGCGTGTGTATTGAACTGATATATCTCTGCGTAGGTGTTATCCTCTAACATCAAATAACCTTCATCTGTGAGCTGTTTATAGGGGATTACTTCAAGTATCGTCAGATCGATAGACTTATCTTTATTTCTTTTACGTTCCACCCTGTCACGTTTAATCGCAATTTTCTTGGGTTCGACAAAACCTGCCATTATCTCATCTCCCTCTTGTTGTATTTGTTTATATCAAGACTCCGATAGCCGTTTTTATCCATCCTGTACATCGACAGCATGACGAGGTAAAGAGATTTGTCCGGATTTCCTCTAGGCTTTGCTGTCGCAATTAATCCGATGACAAGATGTGCTGCTATAACAATGACTTTCAGCAAAAGTCCTGTATTCAAAATATTACTTATCATCAAACCAATGATTGAGAACAAGGCAATGATGATAATATCTTTGAGTGTTAATCTGCCTATAATCATGACATCTGCCTTCATGTCTTTAGGTATTGTATAGCCTGTCTTATTACTCATGTAAGCAATCCTTTCTTAGATAAAAAAGCCAGGGATCACCTGGCTTTTAATTATTTTTTATTTTTTCCCATTAAATCATCAAATGATTTCAGAGTTTTAACTGTCTCTGTACTTTGTCCTCTTACTTCATTAACCATTCTATTTACAGGTACTTTTTCATCTCCGATGCTTGTCCCTCTTGTCTCGTTCACCGTCCGATTCAACGGATTCTGGCTGCCTCCGATGCTTGTGCCTCTTGTCTCGTTCACCGTCCGGTTCAATGGACTCTGACTGCCTCCGATGCTTGTCCCTTTCGTATCATTCACCGTCCGGTTCAACGGATTCTGGCTGCCTCCGATGCTTGTGCCTCTTGTCTCATTCACGGTACGATTCAACGGATTCTGACTGCCTCCGATGCTTGTGCCTCTTGTCTCGTTCACGGTACGGTTCAATGGACTCTGACTGCCTCCGATGCTTGTCCCTCTTGTCTCGTTCACCGTTCTGTTCAGTGGACTCTGACTGCCTCCGATGCTTGTCCCTCTTGTCTCGTTCACCGTTCTGTTCAGTGGACTCTGACTGCCTCCGATACTTGAGCCTTTCGTCTCGTTCACCGTTCTGTTCAGTGGACTCTGACTGCCTCCGATACTTGAGCCTTTCGTCTCGTTCACCGTTCTGTTCAGTGGACTCTGACTGCCTCCGATGCTTGTCCCTCTCGCCTCGTTCACGGTACGGTTCAATGCACTGTTGTTATTACCAACTGTGCTACCTGCTGTTTCATTAACTCTGACATTTACAGGCTGTTTATTGTTGTCATTCACTTTATTACCAAACACTTCATCAACACGCTTTAATGACGCGCTGTTGCCACTGGAAATAGTTGTGCCTTGAACCTCATTTACTGAACGATTCATTGTCGCACCGTTAGAGGTCGGAGCTTGAGTTCCTGCAACCTGATTGACTGTCTGACTGACGCTACCTGAAGAAGTTGAGCTGAGTTGTGTACCCATCATCTGATTGACATTCTCAAATGCTGTACGTTGACTTGCTGTCATATTTCCGGATTGCTGAGTGATGACACGTTCAAATGCTGTTCTATCATGCGCTGTGGCTTGTGTCGGATTACTGATCACACGTTCTACTGCTGTCCTATCCTGTGCCGAAATATTGCCTGCGTTCTGACTGATGACCCGTTCAATCGCTGTTCTGTCTGCCGTGCCGACACTTGCCGACGGCTGCTGGATCAAGCGCTCTATCGCCGTCCTTTCTTGCGATGAGATGTTGCCTGACGTCTGGCTCAGCACTCTTTCTACTGCCGTTCTGTCCTCGGCTGTCTGAACGCCACCCTGTGAAATAATACGTTCCATCGCCGTTCTGTCCTGTCCTGAAATATTGCCTGCGTTCTGACTGATGACCCGTTCAATCGCTGTTCTGTCTGCCTTGCCGACACTTGCCGACGGCTGCTGGATCAAGCGCTCTATCGCCGTCCTTTCTTGCGATGAGATGTTGCCTGACGTCTGGCTCAGCACTCTTTCTACTGCCGTTCTGTCCTCGGCTGTCTGGACGCCACCCTGTGAAATAATACGTTCCATCGCCGTTCTGTCCTGTCCTGAAATATTGCCTGCGTTCTGACTGATGACCCGTTCAATCGCTGTTCTGTCTGCCTTGCCGACACTTGCCGACGGCTGCTGAATCAAGCGCTCTATCGCCGTCCTTTCTTGCGATGAGATGTTGCCTGACGTCTGGCTCAGCACTCTTTCTACTGCCGTTCTGTCCTCGGCTGTCTGGACGCCACCCTGTGACATGACCCGTTCCATCACTGTTCTGTCTTCAGTTGAGATACTGTCAGCATTCTGACTCATCACTCTTTCGATTGCTGTTCTATCTTGCGTAGAGACACCTCCTGAATCCTGATGGAGCAGACGCTCAATCGCTGTTCTGTCCTGAGAAGTCAGGCTGTTTCCAGGGTCTCTCAACAATCTTTCGATCGCTGTTCTATCTTCTGCTGTGACTGTTCCTGGCTGCTGTACAAGACGTTCTAACGCCGTTCTATCTGTCTGACTTAAATCACCTGAACGCTGCGTAAGGATATTCTCAACTGCTGTTCTGTCTCCTCTCTCAAGTGACTGACCACCTGTCTGTTCCATCACATTTTTGATTGTATCTCTGTCTGCTGACGAGATACTTGCTGATCCAGATAGACGTTCGAGTATCTGACGTTCTCCGTTTGTAAGTGGCGATTCATCTCTGACCACTTTTTCAAGCACTGTTCTTTCAGCCTGTGACAGCATATTGCTGTTGTCCTGCATCAGCTTATTGACTGCATTTCTGCTTTCAGGTGTAGTGCCTGTTGTAAAGCTGTCTGTTGACGATGAATACTGTCTCGCTTTTTCTTTGCCCTCCTTGAACGCCTCAGTTGCCGAATTTGAAGTGACTGCGCTTTTCACGCTATCTAATTTAGAGTTTAGAGTGTCCTTAGACTTCTCAATACCTTCCTTGGTCGCGTTCGTCGCAAAGCCTTTTACGCCGACCTCAGAGATTTCTCCTGCCGATTTTGCCATCTTATTGATGGCACCTGCGCCACGTTCTCCAATTTTTCCGGCAAGACCTTGTTCACCGGCATTTTTCTCACGCATATTGTCGAGACCTTTCTTGGCTTTCACTGCTGTACCTGTCAGCATCTTGCCTGCGCCGATGGCTGCCCCACCTGCGGCCAGACTGCCCATCAGCATCTGGTAGCCGTCTTTCACGCCGACATCCACGCCTAGAAGTCTCTTGGCTTCCTCCGGCCCATCTATGACGAATTTACCTAAAGCAAGCATGGCGATGGCGACCAACCAGGGACTCCATCCTAAAGTCGAGATATAGGTCATCGCAAGCATGTAGAGCTTGATGACAAACATGAGGATTCCGATTGTCGCAAAGGCCATAATCAGATTGGTGACGAGTTGCTTCATCTTCTGCCCTGTCGTCAGGTCAGTCGCCGCAATCCATGGCGCAATGATGTTGAGGAAAGCAATCTCCATCATCAGCGTGATGACCTTGAACATCGCAAACACCAGGACAAATCCGACCACAAGAAACTGCATGTACATCGTGAAGAAGTTGGCATGGTAACGATAGTACCAGTTATTGAGAAAACCGACCTGTCCGATGAACGGAAAGTCTGCTGGTTTAATTTTAACCTCATCTGTAGTACCATCTTCCTTATCCATGATTTCTATTGCAAACACATCACGTTCTTTTTTTGACAGATTATAATTATAGTCGCCTGCCTCCTCGATTCCATCTTTATCTTCAGATGCATTGATGACACCTGTGAAATCCTTCTTGTAGAAGTTGTCTGTGTTGATGTTATTATTGAGAAAAGTCTCTTCATCCTTCTTCCATCCCATCTCCCTTGCCATATAGAGAAGGTCAAATGTGTTGGTGGCGACGATCTGTGTTCCCAGCTTTTCATTCTGCTTTGTGACGCCTGCATCCCGTCCGGCCTGTACGAAGTCTGACGAAATATCGTTCAGTGTTGTCGTGATATACGGGATACCGGCCATCAGGCTTGCCGCCAGGATGATATTGGTCACGACATCACTCTTCCTGATGCCCCTGCCTGACATGATTAGATAACCCACATAGATTAAAGCGATGGCAAATAATGCCCACGCGATGGGCATCACTGTCTTCATGATGCTCTTGAATCCTTCATTCTCAAAGAACCCGTTGAACGTCAGTATCTTATCCAGTCCGTCCTCCAGGACGACGATGGTTGAATGAAAGAACTTGACAAGGCCCCACAAGAGAGGCATCAGAACAATCCAGAGGAAGTTCTGTTGTACAAATAAGTCTCTGTATGTTTCTAATATCTGTTCTGGAGTCACCCAGTTCACCTACTTTTTATTTTGTTTTTAAGCTGAATTGACCATCAGGGCTTCAATCTGATTGAAAAGGTCCTCCTGACCTTTCTCTGAAAGCGTCCTTTTGAACTCTTTCTTGTTCATCTGCATCAGCTCCTCATAAAGCATGATGTCATCCAGTTGATCTTTTAAGAGCTTCCTGGTCGTCTCAGTGGAGGTTCCGAAATACAGCTCCGAGACATAGATTGTCTCATTCTCTGCACTGACTGCCTCTCTATCCTGAGTATCTGTTTCACTTTCTGTGTTCACGCCTTCAAATTCATTGAGCAGTTTCAGGAATCTTGCGTTCATCAGCTGTGCGTCACTGCCGACAATCATTTTATCAAGCTGATATTCATTCATCGCACTGAACAGATACTCTTTTTCAGGTACCTGGATTAACTTCTCATACAGCTGTTCACTGCCACATATCATTTTCAGACGTTTCAGCTGCTCATTTGTCAGATCCAGACCTGCAATATAGCTTTTTGCCTGTTTCTCGTATTTCAGAGGTTTATGGTTCCAGTCAATCCTGTAATCGCCCAGATTGATATGACGATGTTTTGACGGTATATCAAAATCTGCGAACTGATTAGCCGGCTCAAAATCATCTCCAAGAAACTCAAATCTGAATGGAAACTTCATTTCATTCGTATTATAGATAGGTTCCGGCCTTACGCTGTTTCGTTCGTTATCCCCTGTCTTCAGAAATCTGAGGACAATCGTCTCACCTCTCACAAACTTCGGAAGATCCTCCGGATGAATAAGGGGCGCCTGTTCAGTGGAGAAATTCAGCGAAAAATCACTGCCTCCCTTAAGGTCTCTTGACGAGGTTGTGACTGTTCTGTTCCCACATTTCGCTGAGATCTCCTCATTCGTCTCCTTGCTTGTAGACTTAATGTAGATGTGGTTCTGACAGTTATCCTTGATGGTCTCTGCATCTTTATCGCCGTATTTGGCGAACACCTGTGAATAGCCCTGTACATACAGTTCAAACAGGATATTACGCCCCAGACACACAGTCAGGATGTTCGACATATCATGGATTGCCGGCATATTACCGAACTCATCCAGCCGGAATTTCACTCTCTGATGACATTTGCCACCTGATTCATTCGCCCGTCTCGCAAGTATGGTGTATAGCTGTGAAATGAATATTGAGGCTACCACGTGAAGTGATGTATCGAAGTCCGGTATAACCATGAACACTGCCACAGGCTTTTCACTGTAGAAACATTTCGCAGAAATGATACTGACATATCTGTCTTTCGGTTTCAGATAGGCTTCATCAGGATAGACACGCTCCTTAGTATAAGGATCGATGCTGACGAATCCTGATTTCTTCTTTTCTCTGTGAAATTCAAACTCAAAGTTGTCACCATCTATCTCAATCCTGATGACATCCCCGTTCTTCATCTTCCTTCTGAAGTAATTCTCTGTATAACCCAGATGATCCACCTTGAAGTTTGACTGATAACTGTCCTTCTGACCGTAGCCGTAATGGATGACGCCTCTTTTGTAGATGTAATGCGTGTCGAATCTGATTCTGAATCTCTTGTTGAATCCGACCCTCGTGAAGTCCAGCGAGTTTGCTGAACCCATCTTTGACAGCTGTTCAGATACAAAGATGGCGAGTGTTGAAGTTGCAGTGGCCAAGATGCTTGCACGTGTATTGCCGCCTGCAAACTCGGTTGTCGCATACTGTTTCTTGGCGATTGAGTCATCAGGCAGACTCATCATGTATTCAGCGAGGGCGTTATGTTCGGCGCCCAGTTCATCTGTCCAGTTCTGGGATCCTAGGGTCACCAGTAGATCATAGACATTTCGCATCGTTATCTTTTCAGGCGCATTTTCTTCAAGTGAACGCTGAATGACTGCGAATATCAGTGCCACCAGAAGGCTAGCCCCTGATTTCTCCCAGAAGTCACTGCCGTCCTCTGTCTGAAAGAGTGTGCTTGCAAGGCTGACGGCATAAGCCTCAGCTTTTGAAAAATCGCCTTTGATATATTCATCCTTGATGATCTGAAGCATGTTATAACTCATGCCGTCATCAGGATTGACCAGATTAAGCACTTCCACGTCATACCCTCTTTTTCTCAGTGTCTCATATGACCCTGCATAGAGTTCACCTTTCGGGTCGTTGAAGACAAGTGAAGGTTTCTCACTTGCTCTTGTATCAATATCAGTCGCAGGAAAGACCACCGATTCACCCTTACCTGAACGTGACGTACCAATGATCATGGTATTGATGGTGTCCTGGTCAATGAGATAGCGCCCGTTATAGAAGATCTTGTTTAGACCTGGTATCTGAAGGATTTTCGGTACATCATTGAAATGTGTGATCGGCACACCAGGCTGACCTTTATACTCTTTGACCTGCTGAGGAACACTGACATACTGCTTTTTCAGGTCCTTGAGTTTCGCAAATTCTGATTTCCCTTTCTGGCCATAGTCCAGTTTCCGGTGTGCCACATAGAACTTATGGATTTTCTTTATCATCAGCATTGAAAGCAGGGCAAATAAAAGAAGCCAGATCAACAGGTGCTGATTTGGCTTCAGAAAAGTATTGATAATCATCTCTGACGTACTGACGTGCTTCGTGAATAGCTGACCGATGTCATCAAATAGACTGACCAACTTCTCTCCTATGTTCATAGGTGTGACTTTCTCGCCCAGTCCTCTCTGAAAGTTATAAATGACACCTGAGACATAATTAATCAGGGCGTTTGTCAGTATGGACAGTATGATGATATTCACGATGGTCAATATATAGATCACTTTACGCCGTGCCAGAAACTCTTTGACTTTAAAAGGCTGTCTCTCATCCTTAAGTATCTGTTTTTTGATGGGTTTCTGATGATTCTTCCACACCAGCCTGTCATTCAACCATTCTGTCACATCGCTCTTCCTTTCTAGAATCCGATATCTTCATCAGTGATGTCATAAAGTGATACATTTCTGAACATTTCTTCGTCTATGTCATCTTGATTCAGATATGCCTGATATTTTTCATTTTCTTTAGTTTCACCGTCTTTTTTCATTCTTTCCGTTCTGCTTTCCTCCCATTCACGCTGTCTTTCAACGGCTCTTTCGCTTGTCTCCATCGCCTCTATCATACGTCCGATCAGGAAGAGTTCTGATTTCCTTTCTCCTGTCCCTTCCGGCTTATGGTTGTAGGACTCAATGACAGCATCCACTATCACTTTCTGTCCTTTTACAAGGTACTTTTCGATGTATTTCGCTCTGTTTCCATAAAAAAAGACCGGGATTGTCACATGTCTTGGGGCAAGCACCCAGTTCTCATCCTGATCTTTCTTTCGTTCCAGTCTCTTGACTCTGATAAACAGCTTGATGAAAGGTTTATCTGCCTTTGTATGGTCCAGTTTCGGCTGATGCATAATATGACCTCTAAAGCTGGTCGTCAATGTATTATCCATGGTTTTCCTGCCCTTCCTTCTTCAGACTGTCCTTAATCTGCATTAACAGGTCCTGCAAGTCCTCTACCGTCCCGTCATTGTCCAGATAGGTGCTGATGGCCTCTGTATAGATTTGTTTCACCTTATTGGTCGATGCCAGAGAATTAAAGAGATAGAACAATATGATTTCGTCTTTACTTTCATCAATCTCAGTAAAATTATCATACATACCTTTGAAACCCTGATAATTCTGATTAAGCGACTTGGCATGAAGCACAATGGAGTTGAAGATACCAGTCAGACTCTTCGGATAATGCTTTAATGCCTTTGATATGACCTGATCAGAGAATGCAATCATCGCCTGTCTGAATGGTTCGGTACCACCTTCATGTTCACTGATTGCATCATAGAGTGATTCGTTGCTCACTTCTGAATGAATATCTTCTCCTACCTGTTCTGTTGTCACTTCTTCTGTTTCTAGGCTGTCGTCAGACGAATTGTCAGCTGTATCGTCCTCTGTTTCTGTTACGTCTTCAGTCGTCTCCTCAGTATGATCTGAATCGTGTTCTTCCGTGATATTTTCTTCAGCCTTCTCATCTTCTTCAGTTACATCATTTACATTTGCGTCTTCAGATGATGTATCAGCCTCTGGTTCTTCTTCATCTGGCACGCTTTTAAAGCTCTCATCACCGTCAAATCCTAGAACCATCAAGAGTTCGGAAGGCTCCTTGAATGAGGAATCCAGATAAAACGCTGCATGCTCCGTATTATTCACAGTCAGAGGCCCTCGTAAGTAAGTCATAACCTCAATTCTGCCGTCCTGACTGCTGATATAGGATGAAAGCTGATTGATATGTTCCTCTGTTTCTGTTGTGACACTCTCATATTCACCGATCTTGAAATGATACTCCCCTTTGCTGTCGTCTACTGCGATTAACGTGTACACCGTCTTTTTACTGTTCATGTCAAAGTTTGCGATAATAGACTTTACTTCGACTGCCAGTATCGCTCTAATTCTGCTGTGTCTGCTCATTGTTCACATCTCCCTGATTGTTATTTGGTGTTGAATCCATAGCTTCAGTAGTGTTTTTAAGTTCTTCCTTATTTTCTTGCTCTGCCTTTTCTTGCTCTGTTATTTTTTCAGCCAGTTCTTTGTCATTAAGATGCTGGTTCACCTGTCTGACATCATCATATTGCTTGTTCTTGAGAAAGACCTGTGCAATATCCTTCTGAATAGAATTTGGTAATGAACCCTGCTCCTCATAGCTCATTGCGTTATATTCACTGGTCAAATCCTCAGTATTGCCATTCTTCAGATAGGTTTCCATCAGGTATGATTTATCATCAGTGGCTTTAGCCAGTTTAACGGCATCAACATAATCCTTTTTCAGCAAGGCCTCTTTCTTCAGTTCATCTGCCTTTGACTCATTGACTTCATATGCCTTCCAGTATTCACTGTCTTTCACAAGATTCTCGTAATCACGTTCCTTTGCCTGCTGCGCTTTTTTGAGGCTCTCAGCCTGTACATCATCTTTTGCCGTATATTCCTGATAGCCGAATACACCTGCTGTGATGCCTGCGCTTAGAAGCACGGCTGTGATTAATCCTGTCATAAACTCCTTCGATTTCAAGACACGGGATTTCCCTTGATTCAAGGTGTCATTATGAGCTTTCTGTGCTGACTCCTGGGCATCCTGAATATCTTTCTCTCCAGCTGAAGCATCGCTGTCGTCAGAACCCATCCACGTGCTGTACAGCTTGTTCTGAGCAAGCCTGTTCAAGCTGTCTGTCTCTTTATTCCGGCTCTCGATTTCCAGTTTCTTAAGTCTGTTCTGTTCTGCGATGATTTTATTCTCATCTTCTTTAGCGATGACTTTTCTCAGCTCAATATCTTTTTCAAGTTTTCTGATTTCCATTTCCTGACTTCTTACCTTTGCCTTCTCAATCTCAAGCTCAGCTGAGGTTCTATCAGCCTCCTTGTTTGCCGTCTCCAGTCTTGCCTGTTCAAGTTTTAGCCGCTCGTTTTCAAGGCGCTGTTCCTCTTTTTCGATTGCGATCAATTCTTCCTGATGCTTGAGTTCCTTCTCTTTCAGCCTCAGCTGTTCTCGCTTAATCTCTTCTTTTTCAAACACTCTTTTCTGTTCTCGTAGAGTGTCAAAAGTCTCACGGTCGAACTGTACCACTGACCAGTCAATCTCCTTCATACGTTGTATCTTTAGGTTCATAAGCTGATGGGTCTTCTCCTTGATAAGGTCTCTTTGGTAATCCTCACTCAGCAGTTTCAGCTGGTGGTCGAGATCTTTCCTTGTCCGATCTTTAAGTCTTTCGATGCCATCACTGATTTCATTTCTCTTCAGGTCCATTTTCTCTTCTTTTTCGTTATTGAGCTTTGACTCCTTCAGGTTACGTTCCAGCTGATAGGCCTTATCATCCTTTTCAAGCTCTTCACGGATTACCCTATCGAGTGTCTGAGAAAATTTCTCCAGATATTGACGGTTGCTGTCATTCTCCTGTTCAAGCAGTTCATTGATTCGTGACTGATAATCCGGCTTGTTGGCTTCCATAAATTCAGCAATCTGGACGTTGATTTCCTCATTCAGCTGTACAGCCTGCTCCATCAGTTCAGATGAAAGGAGATCGAGCGCTTTATTATACGACTGCACTTTCTCCTTTTCTCTGTCCTGCAGAAACTCAATCTCTTTTTTCTCAATCGGATTCTCTGCGGTGATATCTTCCGGTTTATATGACTTCTTTTCTTTATCCAGGTCAGTCACCTGCTTTAAACTGAACTTTTGTTCTAACTGCTTTTCACCTTCCTGCAGAAGATTAATGTTCTGTAATCTGCTTATATCATTTTTCTCATCAGCAACGCTTTCTTTTATATCAGCTTTTTCTGGATGGGAGGTTGTTGCTGTAACTTTCATTATTTCTACAGGTTCGCTGACCCTCGGGTTCTCAGTGTTATCAACATTTAACTGATTCTCTGAACGGACGACAGAATCATCTAAATGTTTAGCTTCTGAGTTATTGACCTTACTCTCTGAATTATTGACTGACGTGATATCTGTTTGAGTTGATTCATCGGAATCAGGTAAATCTACAACCTGTGCAATTTCTTTTGTTTGATAGACATTCTCAGCATCTAAGTTCCCTGCAAGTTCATCAGCGACTTTGTCACTGTTTTTCTCCACTTCCTCTTTGCTGATGATCTCTTCTGACTCGATTTTGTTCTTTCTTGATCTGAATCGTAATTTACTCAGCAACCCTGCTTTCTTCAGTTTGCCTGTCTTCACTTCCTCGTTTGATGCGACATCATAGTCATTAGATTCTTCAAGCAGATTGATGAACGCCTTCATATGCTGCTCTGTAATACCCTTTTCTTCAATATCTGTCTGTTTCAATGCATCACTTTCAATGATCTGTTTGATTGAGGGGTTCAGATACTTAGTCAGTTCATAGTTTTCCAGGTGATAATGATCAATTGTCATATCGTCGTAATCCACCAACGCTATATTCAGTGTAAAGCTCTTCTCCTGTTCCTCTGCCAGTTCCTTGACCATCTGTAGTTTCTGGTCAAATTCCTTGAAGTAATATGACTTTTTAGAGCTGAGTTCGATAACCTTTAGATCCTTCGGAATATTTGTTACAGCTACCTTCATAATTTTTGCCTGTGTCATCTTTTTCTCCTTTGTTTATAAAGATAAAAGGAAAGAAGAAATGTTTCTTCTTTCCTTTATATGTTCAATATTTTTCAACTTAGAAACCTGTTGCCATATTTGTTGCAACCCAGTCAGCAATCATTGAAGCACCATAGATAAGGACAATACCGATCGCAGCGTTCAGAAGATATTGTTTACCTGTCTGAGATCCATTCGGACCACCCCACATGAACTGGTAACCTGCCAGGGCGATGTATACTGCGGCTACTGCGATACCGATCACTTTAAGTGCTAAAGAAACTTTTTTCAGTCCTGCCACGATATTAGATACTGCATCGTTATACTGCATGAAAGAACCCAGGTCAATGAATCCAAGAAAGTCTAGTAAAGATAAGTAGTAAGTTGCACCCATGTGTGTGATAATATCTGTCATTTTAATTTTCTCCTTTTATATCTTCTTTTATTTTGGTTTGATTGTCGTTAGCGTTTGAGGGACTTTGTTTACCTGCTTTGGGGATGCTGTTTAAAAGCATGTCTTCAGCATTTTTGATGATGATGTCATTGATAATCTCAGTGAACATGCCTTTTTTATCAATGATATCCATACGCACTTCCTGTGTGACTTCATCCTTATATTCCTTGAAGTCCAAGCCTTCATTTTCAATGATATTCTTTGCCTGTGATAGTGTGATTTTCACTGCATTTTCTCCTTTCTTTTTTGGTATTTCTTTCAATAACTTATACGCACCACTCCTTTCAATGAATAAAAAAGAGAAACAATCGTAAGATTGTTCCTCAGTCTAAATGTCTACATTTGATTGTTTTCACGACGTTTTAACAGATACAGACCGATGCCACCCATCAAGACAAGTGGTAAACCGTAGTTCAAGAGATAATTCATCCCTTCATTCCCTGTGTCCGGAAGAATAGGATGACTAACATTGCTTGGCTTTTTAATGTCATCATTTTTTGGGTTTTCTACTGTTACTGGATCAACAGTGTTTTTAGGTTGCTCTGTTGTCGGTGTCTCAGTTGTTGGTGCTTCTGTCGTCGGTGCTTCTGTTGTTGACTCCTCTGTCGTTGGCTGTTCTGTTGTTGGGACCTCTGTCGTCGGCGCTTCTGTTGTCGGCTCCTCTGTCGCCGGCGCTTCCGTTGTCGGTTCTTCTGTTGTTGGCTCCTCTGTCGTCGGTACCTTCTTCATCGGAACGATGACGTCCACCTTGTCAGAGTCTGTTGATTTGTCGTCAACTGTCACTTTTGCTGTATTCGGAATCACAGTCTTACCGTCAGCTGTGTAGTCCTTCAGGTCTGCATCTGCCTTGACCTGTGAGTCAATCACCAGTTTAAGGGTCTGACCTGCATATGCTTTCGCATCCTTCGCAGTCCATATGATCACTTCTTTTTCCTCATCAATCGCAAGGTCTCCCTGATTTGTGATGTCCTTGCCTTCGGCATTCAGGACTTTCGCTGATTTCAGGTCTAGCACGTCCTCAAGGTCATCTGAGAGGACCAGCTTTGTGATTTCCTTGCTGTCTGTGATGACTGTATCGACGTTGTAGCGGTAGTCCTTACCGAGTTCTACGTTGCGTGAGTCAACTGCTTTTCCGTCATCCTCAAGGACTGATTTATCAATTGTAGTCTCCGTCGGTTTCTTTGGTACTTTCACATTGACGGTATCTGAATCCATCGGTTTGTCATTGATGATAATTTGAGCTGTGTTCGGAAGGTTATAGACGCCATCCTTCAGATACTTTGTGAGGTCTGCCTCCGACTTCACTGCTGTGTCAATCTCCAGTACAAGCTTTTTACCAGTCAACGCTCCGGCATTTTTCGCAGTCCATGTGACAATTTCCTTACCTTCATCAATCGCAAGGTCACCCTGGTCTGTGATGTCATTACCTGACTCATCCAGAACCTTTGCACTGTTCACTTTGAGTTCATCAACAAGGTCATCCATGAGAACAAGTGACTTAACTGATGGATCATTTGTCACGAATGCATCGACATGATACTTGTAGTTCTGCCCTGACTCAATATCCAGTTCATTGACCAGCTTGCCATCGGCAGCGATGATTGATTTATCGATTTTCGTTAGCGTAGGCGCCTTGGTAGTAGAGAGTGTCTGGTTGGTCTGATATTCATGTCCGTCAATGATACTCTTTGCTGTATTCTCGACGACATCCCCCTGTTTTACACTGTCCTGAGGATCTGCCTTGAACTCAAGGATATAACTGCGCCCATCCATCATCATCTTATCCAGGAAATCCTGGCTCGCCGTGAACATCAGTGTATGTGTGTCTTCTGCGTAAACAAACTGGCCGGGACTTTCAACTGGCTTGCCATCTGAGTCCAGCAGACGGGCTGAGTCAGCCACATAATCTGCATTCTTCGGCAGATTGTCTACGATGTCAAACTGCTTATAACGCTGAAGGGCATCTACGCCTAGAGTATGAGTCTTCTGGCTGATATGGTAGGTCAGCTGTTCATCGATCTCGTAATCATTCTTGGTAACATCCTTTTCATCGGCATCTGACACGGTCTTTTTCGGATCCTGCGGGGCAACATTGAACAGGGTCGATGACGACATGGAGTTCCATGCGCTCCAACGGTTTGTGCTTCCTACCCTGAATGACGGCTTTGTACCTGAGACCTGGAATGAAACTGTATTTTTCTTGAACGTTTCACCACCGATTTTGTCAGTGAAATCATTGCTGTCACCTCTGAATCCTTCCACGTTCTGATAGGTACCCTTAACAATGTTTGAGTCCTGGGTGATATAAATCTCTGATCCTTCAGAGTGGTTGATATAGCCGACAAATTCACCGCCATCTTCCTTCTGTCTTTCTGCTGAGGCGTTTGGATTACCCTTGTAACCGTTGAGCGAGTTGAAGGTATAGTAGATATCATTGTTAGCCTCTATCGCTTTCCCTGACTGGTCAAACAGTTCAATATCAATTGTCAGTCCGGTCATATTATTATAGACATATCCTGAGAACAGGTTGTCACTGATATGCAGAAGTCCTTCATCATAGTCAGATTTAGGATTCTTTTCATATACGAAATCTGAGTAGGTGATTCTGATGTCAATCGGCTGACCCTTGTATGTCGCCTGATTTTTATAGGTCACGGTCACCTTTTTATCTTTCATAGTAGCTTTGTCAATGAGAAATGTACGCGCCCCGTAACCTTCCTTGAAATTGTAGTAAGGATAATGTTCAACGTAATCACGTTTAAGGACAGAGCTTCCATTAGCATCAGCAGGACTCGGCTGACTGATCTCCACCGGCTTTACTGTTCCCGACACTTCAACAGTCGGACGTTCTGATTTACCGCCTTCCGGATTAATGAGGAAGTTATTCTCAACCTTTCGCAATTCATCTGGCTGAATCTTCACTGCCTCACTATTTGATGCTGCATAAGCAGGAACTGTTGAAACAAGCAAAGCAGTGCAGAGTAATGTATTGGCTGTCAGTGCAGACATCTTCTTGTTTATCATGTTTTTCTCCTTTATATTCAAATTTTTAGATTGTAGCCATCAAGACGATATTTCTTTCAGTAGGCGCTCTGGTCCATATCTTCATTTCCATTTGATTCTCCTTTCTGTTTTTCTGTACAAAAAAAGCCCCAATCACAGT
The DNA here is from genome assembly GCF_030376725.1 of Macrococcus bovicus. NCBI lineage: Bacteria > Bacillati > Bacillota > Bacilli > Caryophanales > Staphylococcaceae > Macrococcus > Macrococcus bovicus. The sequence goes on along the minus strand of NZ_CP128469.1, from coordinate 45,331 downwards.
TTTTATGATTGGGGTATAATGGAACTAACTATTAAATTTAGGTGGTGTCAGATATGTCTGATTTTTCTAAAACTCTAAAAAAATTGTATATCGATATGAAGAAACATGACTACGATGTAGAAAGTTTTAGTTTCACATACAATAATATTGAATGTGACTGTTTATTTTCAATAGATTCTCAGCCGTTTGAGATAACTTTTATTAAGATGTATTCTGGAGATCTAATTACAGTACCTATTAAGAATGGATTCATTTTTGATCTCTATAGTAATAAAAAAACCTCTGCTGAGTTTCGTAAATTCTTTAATATCGGTTTTACAAGAGGTTCATTTGATCTAACAACATTCTTAAACTACTTCAGTAGAATTATTCCTAGTAGTGTTACTGAAAGAACTTTGCATAAAGTATCTGTAATTGATAAAAAATACGATTTACATAACGGCGAAGGACTTTATTTTGGCGGCACCTTGAATTGGCCTAAAATAAATGCTCGTAAACCTCCTGATGCAAAACATAGACACCGTAGACCAGAGAATCTTGAAAAGACCAAAAAACTATATCCTCAGATTTATAAAAAATATAAATATAAGGACATTTCAGTTTGCTTTGTATCTAAACTTGAAGATGCTAAGCCATTTAATCCAGAAGATCCAGATTAAATGGCTCATGTTGATTAATTATTTTTTCTTTATAATCTTTCAACTGGTTAATGTAATCAATATGACAGCCATCGATTTCTGCATCATGAATCAAGTAATCCCAAAATTCCTTTTCAAATTTCAAGATGTCTGTAATATCATGACCCCAGCTAATCATATGAGCTGTCTCAGCCATGTTATCCGGAACAGTATGTCCGGGCTTAAATCGCTGATTATAAAAATCAAACTCTATACTAGTTTTCAGTGCATTCAGTAAAAGCTGATCTTTTTCTCTATCAAGTTCACATGACTTGCCGTCCTTGAACATGATGTAAGTACACTTCATTATGCCACCTGCTTTCTAACACCATTTATTTACTTGCCTATACTTAAGGATAAGAAATTTGACCCGACAGATTTAAAGTGAATATTTTTCCATACTCATTGAATTGATTACTCAGCTGTTCAAACTGTTTATAATGATGGTCATTATCAATCTTTAACTCTTCAGAAAATCTAAGCCATCGTTCTTTTTCAAGTTTAATCAGTTCTCTAAGCACTTTTTCTGTTCCAGCCCACAAGATAATATCTGATTGAGTATCGTCTACTTCACCAATAATGACTCCTGTGCTGTCACCATTTGAAAATCCGTAATCAATCACATCAATAATTTCCTGTTTATCTTCTGGTTTTAACTGCTTTTCTATACCATCTTTAAGGTAATAACAGTAAACTGTATGAATGATTCGACATCTCCTTTCTTCTACAGACAAAGCACTTAAATCAGATGATTTGAGTGCTTTGTCATTTTCCATATGATGTTTGACTGACTCATTACTTGAAACAACTTTTCTTCCAAAGCCATTTTGCGTAGTCGCTCCGTTCTATCGTATGTTCCTTGTGCATCTGACTGACGACTGTCGCCAGGTCAGTACGCCATCTATGGCCGACGTAGACAATCTCGAATCGCCCGAATGGCACCATATGCAGCGCCATATGATCGGTCAGATGTTTCTTTAATACAATCTCCTTGAAACGCTCCTCAGTTTTTCTGTCGCATCCTGCTGTCATCAACAATTTTCATCCTCACCTCCAATAAAAAAAGCCATCTTTCTTTATTTGGAAAGATGGCTTACGCTCGCATTAAATTTATAATATCGTCATTTATATTTCAGAATTTCAGAAAAGCCAGTACTGATCGGTCCTGAGCATAGAGCTCCAAAACGAGTTCCATCAGGACGAGTGTCTGAATATGTTTTCAGGTCGTCGTTCTCTATATCATGGAAATTGTTTTTAATATTTTTAAGTATGATTTTAGCTCTATTCTTTCTCGTCTGCTTTAAACGGTTAACTTTCATCATTAGTTCCGTAATGTCTGTTTTCAATTATCCTTCATCCTCCTTAATGTTCTTCAATGACACTTCATCATGATTGTTCCTAATGTTTTTTCCTTCACCCATATAACCGAAGATAGCCATATTGTAAGAATTTTTACTTTCTTCAATTTTATAGACATCTAATTTAACAACTTCTTGCATCTGAAGACTTCCCTCATCAACTGCAATGAACTTGTAGTCTGACATTTGGATGACCTCTTTTCACTATAATCTGATAATTATTTACTTCTACACTTATTTATGTAACCTCATAATGTTCCTGTCTTTTTAACAGTTTTTCTACGAGATCAGACAACTTTTTATCATCCATATTTGCAGAGAGGTATGGTTTATAGTTTCCCACTATATATTCCTTGTTGACCATATATAACTCATCCATAGTGAATGTGTCAAACCTATAAAACATGATCCTATATTTATAGTTATAGAACTTCTGATATTGAGTAGCCGGCACAACGGAATTATAACGATGTTCCAAATGCCGCAATCCTTTATCGTTTAAGGCATCAATGACCTTTTGATTATATTGATTGGTTTCTTTGAACCTTTCAAGAATCTTTTTATCCAGAGGTTGTATATAATCACTGAAACAGTTGCATAGTACTTCAGCTAAATGACAGTCCCAAAACTCTCCAGAGAAAACTGAACCATCCTTCTCAGCTAATATGTTGTACTCAATCTCAAGAACTAAGCTATTGACCAATCTCTGAAATTCAGTAATATCTAGAACTGTCTGCACATAACCAAGAGCAATCAACTTCACTGTATAATGATGCCTAAGCTCAATGATGTTATTCATCGGTTACTTCCTTTCTTCTTTTTTTCTCCAAATTAAAAAAAGAACTGTATACCATTTTGATATACAGCCCACACTGATGCTCATCTTTTCTAAAGCGATTTCAACATCTTTACCTAGAAATCCTGGTTTCAACTTCTCTGTGAGTAACCACACACTCACTGATAAAGTAAAACCAATTAACGCAATAGGGAGTATAGCGATTATTCTTAGACTTTCGTTCGTCATCAATTCTCCTCCTGAATATCTATTTACGCAATATAGGCATAGTCGACACAGCCAGCCTTTATCAGATAATGTGTCCTCGAATCATTGATCGGTACTATTTCTTTATGGTCGGCTCTGAATATTTCTTCAAGTACATCGATTGCCTGTTCTCTCGTAGCAAAACGGCAGACTATCTGATGCTGATTGTTGAGATGGAGAACCAGATCACCTTTCCTAGTCTTCATATTCTGTTCCTGCAGGTAATCAATTTCATTTCTGAGACGTCTGATTTCACTGTCTTTTTCCTTGATCATAAGCACCACATCTGCATCAAGACTGTTCATCGTCATCTGTTATTCTCCTCTCTCTTTTATGTCTACCTAACAGTACAATCGACTAACTATAATTTGAACCCCTGCTTTGTTGCTTCATCGACAAGTCTCATCGTTCTTTCAAGCTCATATTTCAATGCTGCATTCTCGTCGGTTACCTTATCGTTTCTATAAAGTGACCATGCTAGTAATACCGTCAAAGTAATAATCATTATCCAGATCATCTGTTTTCCCCTTTCTACATGATATAGGCTTCCTTGATATGACAAGGAACAAGATAGAAATGACCTTGCAGATGTTCAACTCGAACAGATATGTCATCTTCACTTGTTCTGATGTCTTCTATCACTTTTTCAGCTGCCTTACGATTTTCAAATTTCGGAGTAAGCGCTACACCTGAATGCAGGATAATCACGAGCATTGCCTTATCACCACTCATCAGTATATAGTCAAATATCGTTGTCTGACGGTCTGCAATTGTCACTGTCATCATCTCCTTGTTATAGTTTCATTCATTTCTTTCTTCTAGTAGATTGATTTGTGAACATTAATGTTCAATTTAAAATTTGGATTTGGATATAATAAAAAAATTCGGTCTGATCTAGGATTTATGGCTTTGAATCCTGAACCTTCACTGCATCGATCTGCTGAAATTTTATTTTAAATTTCGTAACGGCAAAAATCCTCGTCCTGCTCCCCTGAAGTTTATCTTTTAACTTCGTATCATGGCAGGATATGCAGCTGCAACAGACGGTTTCTAGATGACCGACAACTGTCATGTGAATGACCTTACGTTTTTAGACCTCTCCCCTAATAGCTATGCTCTTATGTCACAGATAACACTGTTCATCGTCCCTGGGAGTCAAGAAACGAACACACGTACATGTTATTCAGTTGTCAATGTGCTGTATTGTGAATCATCTTGCATATTCACAAATCAATCTACTAGAAACGAAACCCTAACGATGCTTCTTCTCGAAATAGATCTTTCTCAGTTCCTTCTGTCCGGGATGCCGTCTGCCATAGATGATCTCAGTCTGACGGTTGCGTACCGTTCTGACATTCCTGAGAATCGTCTGTACCGGAAACTGGATAATGATCTTTGAGGTCTGCACTTCTGCGCTGCTGTAAAGACGCTGTACAAGTCCGTTACCTACATAGACAAAATCCTCTCGCTCAAACGTAGTGAAGAGCCATCCATTCTGCAGAACATCCTTGATATCCACTACATGGCCATACTTCTTAACGTGCTTCCTGCTGTCATAGTTTGCTAACTTCATGTCTGCCACCTTCCTCATTCTCAAAGTTTTGTGGTTATAATCCTGGGGGATTAGTTGTCAATCATTCAAGGCCTGGGAGCGCCCCGTTACAGTTGACAACTAAAAAGAGGACTCACCAACACTATTAACATAGCATCAGCAAGTCCTCAGTCCTCTTAAATATCCATCAAAACAAGCTACAATTCACCCTCCCTTCATTCCATCTACAACGTAAAAGAAGAAGCAAAGAGATATGACCATACATTGACAGAATCACATCAGACAAAGCGTCCTGACATGAACTGCTGTCAATTGTCATTGAATTTAGCGCAGCTTTATATTATGATTTAGATACTGTGCATGCAGATGAGATAGTACCGATATCTTATCTGTGGCACAGGTTTTAAGAGGGGATAAGCCAATAACTATTACCAGTAGTTGTTGGTGATCAGTAAGTTCAGGTGTTCCACCACCTTTACTTACGTCCCCTTTTTAATTGTCAAAAGTAACCTTTATTGATTTTCATGATAATTTACATTTCACTAATCGTCAACAAAAAATCATCATGACAACTAAAAATGTATATATTTTGAATCATACATACCGTTTATTTCTCTTTCAGATAAACATCTTCACTGTCATCTAACTCATCGTTAGATGATATTTTTTCTTTTGCGATGATATAGTCCTTACAATCATCATCACTATCATTCGTAACATCCGAACAATAAGACTCAACATAACGAAGCACAGGATTGTTCTCTTTATCTTTATCCAGAGCCCAATATCCAGCATCAGGCGTTTCATCCACATATCCTGCATGCTGATCCAGCTTATCAAAGGTCACATGGTAATAACCGTCCTTCTGTTTCTCCTCAGTGACCTTATACTCCCCTTCATCAGTCCGACCCAAATTCCCGTTCTCCTTCACCTGAAGCGTCCCGTCATCCCTGAAGGTCAGCAGATATTCGTTGTCACCGCCCTGGGTCGCCTCAAAGGTCTTCCCCTTCAGCATCCCTGCACCTTCCTGATTATTCATCCCACAAGCACCTAATAATAAAGCAGTTGAAACCATCCCACACATCAACAACTTACTTTTCATCCAACTTAGCCCCCTTTATTAATATTAATAGTTAATTATATTATACCAAAAATTGCGTCATATTAACATTTATTAATGATAAAAATTAAAAATTATACGCTATTTATAAACTTTATTATTTAATATATCTATAATTCTATTATCCTCAATATCCCAGTAGATTACAAGAAAAACATAAAAAATATGAGAAATATAATATTCATTGTGTGCAATATTTTTTCTTTATATCTTTTTATCCTACATCCAGATCACTGTTCTACACTGATAGATTAACATATCTTTCCTTATAAGTCGAACGTATGTTCTATTTTTTAGATTTTAGCCATTCTCTTATTAACTTTATATCAGGAATACCAGGCAATTATCAGCGATGGAACCCATAAAGATATATATTATGTATGGCACTGCGGACAGTTTTATTTTCAGCTCGTGTTGATCTCAGAAACAGCTTTATACCGGGTGTTTTCGTCGTTTTCCTGGAATGATTCCAGGACGGCTGTGATTGCATCTGTGATGGCTCTGTTTGCCTCCGGGAGCAACGTCTCAATATACAGTTTGTACTCTGTTTTCTTGACATTGAACTTTCTCACACAATTTAAGGCATGCTGAAACAACGTCTTTCTTGTGTACAGCGTGACTCTGGCATTTCTGCCCTTGGTCGCTGACCAGAAGACGTTATTTGTTATCTTCAGCAGGCCGTAGAGTGAGGATCTTGCGATTCCCAGGTCCTCCATGATCTGCGCAGTTGTCGTCACCAAATAGCCTTCCTCTGCACGCTTGTTCACGTACAGATAAAGGTCTCTCTCCCACTCCATATAGTGGCTTCTTTCACGGTCCTCACGTTTCTTCGCATGCTTCTGGAACCAGAACGTGTTTCTTCTCGAGTCTGTGATCTCACACCAGGCATACATCAGCGCATTGATATGTCTGTTGCTTGCGCCATAATACTCACCAGAATAGGCACTTTCAACCTTCAGATCGACAGTCTGAGCTGATAACGGCTCCTCGAGATTGCTGTTGAAGTTCTGCATGACAGCCAGGCATTCAGCCTTCTCCATGCCTGACGCATAACAGTGCAGCGCCATCGTGAAAATGGCGTTGTCACGGCCGATCTGCCCGTTGGAACCCTTGATATGCTTGCAGTTATAGAGTCTGTGGAACCATTCATCATGGATGCTCTGCACACGTCTGATGGCCACGACATTTGATTTTTCGCCTGTCTCATTGTGGTATTCCTCATAATTCCGGGAGAAGTCGATGAGCTGCGCGACTGTATACTGATTGCCCGGTCTGTAATCAATAATGTTGTCCTGTGTCGGACATCTGAAATAACCGAAATGATTGCATGTGACATCGATACCAGGGATGATCTCTCCGAAGTATCTTCTCAGGTTGATGCTGATTCTTTTTGCCATATCAAGGGCCACGTTACGGCGTCTGGCTTCAGTACGCTTGATATAGATAGGCTCCTTCAAGAAGAACATCACATGGTAGCCGTTCGGTGTATCGAGGATGAGCGTCGGCACCAGGCCGACCTCATGGCCTCTCAGCATGATGTCCCCCATCGTGATATCCTGTTTGTTGATTCCGTCAATGTCTATTGCAAAGACATTGATCTGCTTGAGATTACTCTCGGAATGACCCTTTGTCTTACCATCCATCGTGCGTTTAGCTGAACGATAGACATTCGGTGTGATGTGCGTCAGTATATGGTGACTTTCTGTCAGTGCCTCCATAGAGCCGAAGATGATGCCCTTCTGGTTACACAGCTCCTTCTTGCTACGTGTGCCGAATACCTTGCCTGGATAGAGCTGCTGCCCTTCATCAGCGACTTCAGCCTTCGACCCCTTGTACTTAGTGCCACGGAGTCCGCCGTTCATCATCGCATCCAGGATTTCCTGCATGTCATATTGAGTTGTATACATAAAAAGCTACCTGTCCCTTCCACGTAAAATATTGTTCACGACTGAATTCATGATCAATATTCCGCATGGAAAAGAAGGTAGCTCAAAAAGGATAGGTCAAAATAGATACACTGATCCCGTAAAATTTGTGCATACATCTTGTCAGAGACAAGCACAACAGTTATAATGGTAGTAAGCTAAATAGTTAAAGATATGACTTGACTTGTTTGTTTGTGCTTGTCTTTGACTATCAATCATTACCAACCAAGAACGGGCGATTCCCAAGTCGCTCGTTCTTTTCTTTTCCCGGGACAGCATACCAGGCTGTCCTTTTTTGATGTGGATTCCCAGGCCCACAAAATGAAAAAGCGTCAGTAAATCTCAGTCCGATATTCAGTTGAATGTTGCTGATAACTATAGAATACATGATAGTAAATTTTCTGTAAATAATAAACATTAAAATTAAAATACATTTCTTTTAAATAATCAGTTAAATTGTCCGAGCGTAATGACAATATATATCAAAGTGTGTATACACACTAATATACACACTTTAATTTTAAACGATATAGAAGTGTGTATAAAAATGTGTGTGTGTATGTGTATACACATTTAAATGGATTCAATCGGGGTACGGACTTTTTGAGATATTGAATGAGTATAGAGAAAATTATTTTTATAAATAAGATGTGTATGTGTATACACATCTATTTTTGTCTGCTATAATGTGTGTATACACATCAACATACACATCTAAAAATTGGAGGTTTTATTATGAAGATTGCAACTTTCTCAGCAATAAAAGGCGGCGTCGGAAAAACGACATTATCCTACAATTTCGGTCAGTGGCTCAAACACCAGGGCAAAAAAGTATTATTCATTGACCTCGATCACCAGTGTAACCTGACCCAGACTTTCGATATCTATGAACATACCGGAACTGTGGCCGACATATTCAATCCGAAGAGTGAAGTCAAGATCATCAAGATAGACGACTCACTCTCCATCATTCCAGGCTACATGCGTCTGGACGAAGTGGAAAAAAGTATTGCCACTCAAAGTAATAAGGATATGCTGCTTTACATGTGGCTGGAGGATCATTATCAAGGCCTCGGGCTTGATCAGTTTGATTTCATTCTGATTGACACGCATCCAGACTTCTCTACTATCACTAAAAATGCGATTGCTATCAGTCATTCTGTCTTCAGTCCGATTACACCGAGTGAGCATGGTTTCTCTTCAAGGGACATCCTGATCGAACGTTTCAATGAGTTCAAGAATGAGATGGTTGATTTTAAGACTCGTGAAAGTTACATCACTGCAAAGCTTTATTTCATTGCGAATATGGTTAAACATAACACGAAATCCTCACGTGAGTTCAGAGAAGTTCTCAACCACATTGATGACGTCATCATCGTTGTACCGAATAAGGAGCTTTTCAACAATACTACTCTTGAGAAAAAATCAATTACTGATATGGCAGCTGATAAATCTATCTATAACAAGCACAAGGAATTCTTTATCAACTACGAGGAAGTTATGAAGGAACTGCTTAAGCATATCGAATAAAACTGAAAGGGTGAATATTATGGCATTTGAATTTAACAGTGAAAAGTCTAATAAAATAAAAGAGGCACTGAAGAAGAATGAAGCTTCATCAACATCTGAGGAAAAGACGAAAGTCTCACAGGAGATTCCTGTTGTAGATGAAAAGAACGACTCAGCAAAAACAGCTGAGAATACAAAGACCCAGTCCGCAAAAAGAAAACCTACCAGAAAAATTAAGGAGAACTCAGAGGAGTCTCTCAAGACCATTACAAAGATTAAAAGAAAGACTGTACGTGAGATAGAAAAAAAAGCTCCACATGAGTTCAAGCAGCGATATAACATCATGCTGGATCCAAGCGTAAAGAAAAAGGCTGACAAAATCGCAAAAGAAAAAAACTTCAAATCCACTTCATCTTTCTTAAACGAACTGATTAAAAATCTGTAATTAAGGCAAACTCAAAAATGAGTTTGCTTTTTTTATATCCTGTTAAGTGTGTATGTGCATACACATTTTAAGAGTTTATGGTGTGTATACACATACACATACACATACACATGATAACTTTAAGTTACTGCTCTTTAAATTTTACAAGTCATTGTCTACTATTTGATGAGACAACAATCTTTGGATAAAGATTTATTCAGAAATATTGAATACCTATGTAGAAGTGAAGAACTTAAGTGAAAGCCTGATTAATCAAATAAGTAGAGAGGTAATTGGGTATGAAAACTTTTGTTAATATGTAGCTTACAAACAATGGGTTATACCAAATATCGAAAAATATGAGTGCGTATACACATACACACTAATTGGTTTTTAAACTAAAAAATTTTTGGTTTTTCTATTTAAAAATACGAACACACGTTCTATAATGAAAATAAAAAGGAGTGGTCACGTGGCTATTAGTTACAATGAGATTATTGAAAAATATGACTGCACAATGATCGACAAAACAATATATGATATCATCAACAATTCTTATCAGAAGAAGAAATTTGGTTTTACAAGCATCGAAGACAATCACCAGACAATTGTTTATATGTTGCTGAATTTTGATGTAGAAGATCGAGACACTCTCGCAGGAATCTCCATGTTACCTATGGTGATAGTTGAACATAATCCGAAACTTAAATATTCTGACGAAGTATACTGTATTGTTTCAAGAGTAGGAGACTCTATTCTAAGCCAGGATGTAAAGGGGGATTCTGAATGAGCAAGTCGATCATCAGATATAACTCTGATTCTGGTATTCCGCCTGAATATCGCTATGAAAATGACTATAGAAATATACCGCAGAAGTATCTGAAGAATAATATACCTCAGGGCAGAAAAATGATAAAATGGGCGCCTTTTGCAACAATGCTCCAGCAATTTGAGGAACTGAAAAAAATGATTGAAAAACAGACTCGTGTCTCGAGACCCTCTCTATCAGAAGATCAACTTGTTGAGCTGAACTCAAAATTATTGATGTACATGAATAGGCCAGAGGAATGTGTCATTCACATATTCAATGAGGGGTACATTCAAACTTTGAAGGGATTTATTATGGAGGTCAATGCAGAACATAAAACTCTGATGTTTGCAGTGGAGGACTATCTGACTATTAAAAATATTAGTCTGACTGATATCATCAGCATCGAATAAAAAAGAGACACTCCCAGTGTCCCTGGTCGCCTGAATGAAATGACTTTATTAGCATACAATATGTTGCATATTGTATATTGGATGCAATCAGAACAGCATTGCTATTCTCAGGAATACTACCGCAAATGTGATAAGTGCCACAATCACTATTCCAGACAGGAATACGTACTTGAATATCTTCCACAGTGCAATGACAAAGAAAAATCCAACCACGGCTATGATAGGAATAATCCATAAGCTGAGTACGCCCTGCAAGCCGAAGAAGTAGAACAATGCGATAGACAATAGAATCAATACAGATAATTTATTTCTTGACAACATAATTAAGCCTCCAGTTCTTATATCAGTTCATTTAGTTCACAGGACATACTAACTTTTAAGACAATTCGATTAGATAGACGAATATCAATATATCCGCCTATTTAAGTAAATATCATATGAAAAAGCTCTCTAACTTTTTGGTGATAACATTCTCAATTTATCATACAATCATCTTATATTAATTTGAATTTTCATTACAAGCTGCCTCTATTCTTGTAGAAGTCATAAGATTTATAGATATCGAGTGCCACCGAAAAGTCGAGATTACGGGGCGTCCAAGACTGGGTGTGATAGCCTTCACCTTCCTCATGTTTCACAACCGCATATTCATTCTCTGACAACTGAACAAGTATCAGATAACCGACTGGCAGGCTTTTACCTCTTACAAACTTTCCGGGGATAATGTCCTCTGCAATTTCCTGACGCAAATTTTTAAGATTGGTTCTCATCTTCATCTTCTCCTTTTTTTCAAACACTCGCTCTTAGGTCCTTGAGCTGTGTTCGTTTAATTTTTACGGAGTAGAATGAAGCATCAAGGGGCAGGGGATTCAAGGACAGCTTGCTGAACGGAGTGGTGCCTTGCATCCTCTGACTAGCCGAACGGCCGACTTTTCGGCCAGTGAGACTTTGATGCTATTCTATGAGGTCAAAAATTGAACACAGCGACCTGAGACCGAAGTGTGGTCGAAAAAAGTTCTTGATCTTGATTCAATCAGACAATCGAACATGCTTTACGTGAGATTGTCTCATTGCACTTAGCCAGGAATCCCCCAGGATTCCTGGCCAGGCTTTTCATGGAGCGAAGCAAAATGAAAAGCCCCCAATACGGGAGCTTTGGTTTATGAAGCTACTTCCTCCTCAATCTCCTGAACAAATTCAGGTCTGAAACCTGCTATATAGGCTTTGGCTCCTTCTAATGTTCTGAATGCCTCAGTCCAGCAGTCCTGTGTCGTATTATCTACTGCTATATACCCTTTATCTGTCTTGCAGATATAACTACCCATCAATTCTTCATCTTCTTGATAATGACTGATAATTCTACTCACTTCATTCTCTGTAATTACTTCAAAGTTGTTTTCATTCTCTACATACTCAAAGCATATTTTTCCGTAGTCAATGTCTACTTCTGTCAGTTCATCGTAATCTAGATTTTCCATGAACTCATATAATTCTTCTTCATTGCTAAATTCATGACCAATGAAACTTTGAATAATTCTGCCGCCACGCTGAACTTCTTGTACAACTGCCATCTTTTTTAAGTCCAGGTTCACCTGAAGTTCAAACTCCTCATTTGAACATTCCATGTATGCCAGGGGAAGGGACTTTGTTCTGAAGAAATCGACCAGCGAGACAGGCTCCTCATCGTTATACTCGTTCAGGCTGAAATTCTCATACAATCTGATGATTCTATCTAAATTCAAGTTGCTAAGTTGGCAAGTCATCTTTATCTTCTCCTTTTTTCAAACACTCGCTCTTAAGTTCTTTGAGGTGTGTTCGTTTAATTTTTACGGAGTAGAATGGAGCATCAAGTGGCAGGAGATGCAAGGACAGCCTGCTGAACGGAGTGGTGCCTGGCATCCTCTGACTAGCCGAACGGCCGACTTGTCGGCCAGTGAGACTTTGATGCTATCCTAAGGAGTGAAAAATTGAACACATCGACCAGGAACTTGAGGGGGTTGAAGAACTGTCACTTGAACTTGCTTAATCAGACAATCGAACATGCTTTATGTGAGATTGTCTCATTGTACTTCTGCATGGATCCGCCAGGATTCATGCCAGGGCTTTTTATGGAGCGAAGCAAAAGGAAAAGCCCTGCATATGCAGAGCTTTTTATAGCTTAAGAGTTTAAATACCTTTAGAAAAAGAGAAGATTTAGGCGGTTATAAATATTGATTATGTATTATTTATTCATATTTAATAGAAATAAATATAAGAATACTTATAAAGGATTTTTTTATATAGCATTTGGATATAATTAATTACAGATAGTTACACTTTTCCTTTTTTAATATAATTAGGTATTTATCCCTATTTAGTATTTTGAAGAAAAACTCTGCCCGTTTATATGAATCACTAATTTCTTCGAATGAATAGTTTAAGTTTTCTTTTATTAAACCATCATAGTAATAAAAATTTCCTATAAAAGACATATTTTCCATCTGCAAAGATAATTTGATACCTTCTTCAATACATACTTTCGCTTCCTGAAAATCTTTTTTATCAAAGTATGTTTTAGCTATATTATACTTCACTCTAATTAAATAAATATTTTGAGATAGTCTCGGAGAATCATGAAAATTTTGAGGTATCTTAATTTTTTTAAAATATAAGAAAGCGTTATCATATTTTTTAGCAATTGCATAAAGAATAGCAATAGTATTATAAATTCTATCATCTAAGAAGTTTTTCATAAGTATATTTTCTTCATTGTTTTTTAATAAATTTTTCAATTCATAAATTGCTTGATCAACATGTATATATTTAAGTTGATATTTACACCAAATTTTCTGCCATGTTAGGAAAGCTAAGTACCACTGATTATTTGTTTTATAAGTTAATTCCCTTACTACAATTTTATATACTTTATTGTATTGATGGGAAGTAGTCAGTTTTTCAATCTCATTAACAATTGTATTTGTGTGAAAATACTTTTCATCTTGCATAACATTCAAAAAGAAAGAAAGAGGTTTTTTTAGCTTAATTGATATTGCATATAGAATTTCCAAACCTGGTAAGATTTCATTTTTCTCAATCATGCTTATAGTAGCTTGAGTACATATATTTTCACTTAGTTTACATTGAGTCATGTTCATTTCTTTTCTTGTAGCTCGAATAATACTTCCTAATTTATTACTCATTTTTCCCCCTCTAAATCTCTTAACAAAAGGAGCCATTAAGAATGAAATCAAAACAAATCTTCTTAAAATTTTGTTTATTACTCGTTATTACCACAGTTCCTAATCTAGCTTTAGATAATTACCAAGGACCCGTGAAAATACATGAATACATCAAAGAATCTTATTCCTCCGGCTTACCCTATGAAATATAAAAGGATGTATTATAACATCCTTTTACAAAATGAATCTAATTATTTTTTTTTTCATCATAATAACCTTTAATCACTAAAAAAATAGCCATTATTAACAATACAACAATAATAAATTTTTGAATTACGTTTTCGCTAGTGATTAATAAGTTTACTGAATACAAAAAACCTAATAACAACAAAATATAAAATATTATATTTTTCATCTTATACACTCCTCATATATCATTTCATGATAAATTTTAACATAAATAGGATATATTTTCATTGAAAGGAGGTGAAAATTCATGAAAAAGGGAGTTCTAGCACTTATAACCATTGCTCTACTTTTAACTATCATTTCATCTTTTTCATATAACTCTGCTGAAGCCAGTACAACTATCGGAACTTTTGAAACTAAAGATGATAACTTATTGACTACTACGGATACGCAACCAAAGTATTTCTGGGCATCTATTGGACGTGCTGCACTAGGTGGTATAGTTGGCGGTGCCGCATATGATGCTGTTAAAGGACTCGCTGCTGGATCAGGTTCAACATCTGGTAGCAAGACATATGCAGGCATGCAACACACTGCGTACGCATGCTATGGTATAAAACAAACAGACAATTCAAGATTTGAAGATACTGCTGAGTTTGCGAGGTAATATATTTAAAGGTGTAGACAAGTGTCTACACCTTTAAATAATAAGGGAGGAAAATATGAGAAAAAATCATATATTGATTGTTTTAATGACTGCTCTGATAAGTATGCATATGATTTTTACAATACTATATAATATGCCAGTGACACCTTTTACGAAAAAATATGAAAATATAACCAATAGTTATATGAAGCCTTTGTTTGAACAAAACTGGAATCTATTTGCTCCTGACCCAGTAAGTACTAATACAAAGTTAAATGTACGTTTCGTTTCTGGTTCACAAACTATTAGCAAGGCTGAATGGTACGACTTATCTTCAAAATATCATAAATATTCAAGAACTCAATATCTTCATCCATACCTTTTTAAAAATTCAATACTCACACAATTTGAGAACACAATTCTAAAAGATAGCTCCTTAGTAAATAAAAAGAATCCTCATAATAGTGAAAACATTATTTTCTATCGTGAAAATTCGGATGTATATTCCATTTATCAATTCGTTTATGATGAGTTAAAAAAAGATGGAATTAAACCCTCGAAAATACAGATCAGATATAAAACAGAATACTTTTCGTCATATGGAAGAAATGATAAAAGTTCGTATGAGATTACTTATTTACCAATTGTTTCTTCAAATGAAATAGAGGAGACTCGTTATGAAAAAAATCACGAATAAATATATCGATTATATTTCTAAAAGTTATGCCGGGCTTATTGGCTTAAGTATTGCAAGAATTGGCATTGGGTTAGCTACCTTAATAATATTGCTTTCTTGTTTTCCCATCCGAAAAGATATATGGACTACTACATACCTTAGAGTTCACCATATTGATTTTGGAAATTATTTTGATTTATTTTATTTTTTATGTATTATAGTAACTGTTTTTTTCATTTTAGGTATTGAGTCTTATATATTCAATATAATTGTTTTCGTGACTATAACAATTCTATACCAATCTAATATATACATATTAGATGGAGGTAATAATTTAGTCTCAATAATACTGTTTTATATGCTGTTTACTAAAAATGCTCAATACTTCTCTTTATACAAGGGGAAAATAAGCAATAATAAAATACTAATTGCTATGCATAACTTATTTTATTTTCTAATTATTTTTCAAGTATGTACAGTATATTTTTTTGCTGGACTTGCTAAGGCAAGAGGGAATATGTGGATCCACGGTACGGCTCCCTATTACATTTTTAACCTTGATTCATTTTCGATGCAGCCACTCCAATTTATTACTCAATTGTTAGTTAAATCTACTTTTATGATTACTTTAATTTCTTACTTAGCAATTTTTACTCAACTATTATTTCCTATAATGCTTTTCAATAAATACACAAAAATATTTGCTATTATTGGAAGTATATGTTTTCATTTCAGTATTATAATTTTTATGGGATTAGTACCTTTTGGTATAACTATGATTGCTTTAGATTTAAGTCTTATTAGTGATAACGTTTATAGAAATCTATCTAGTTCTATCGCCAAATTAAAACTTCGGAGGAATAAACATGCATAATATTATTTTTTTCGATGGTGATTGTTCATTCTGCAATAAATATATTCAGTTTCTAATAAAATTTGATAAAGATAATAAATTTTATTTTGCTACGTTAAATTCTCAAACATATAAAAAATTTAGCGATAATTGGATACCCCAACCGGATATAGATAGTATTTTATATTATAAAAACTCAAATTTTTATTACTATAGTGACGCTATTATAGAAATTCTTAGCGATATAAATATATTCTTTAAAGTTTTTAAATTAATACCTCAGAAAATAAGGGATATTTTCTACAAGTTATTTGCTCGACATAGATATAAGTTTAATAAGAATAGCTGTGTCTTACCTCCTAAAGAAGTGCAGTATAAATTCCTAGATTGAGTGTGCTTCTCTTATTGCACTTCTGCATGGATCCGCCAGGATTCATGCAGAGGCTTTTTATGGAGCGAAGCAAAAGAAAAAGCCCCCTGCTTTTAGTGAAGGGGCTGAACACTCTGCTAGAAATAACCTTTTTCTTTCAAGGAAATAAAACTGTTGTCTCCAACTATGATGTGGTCTAGCAACTCAATTCCGAACAACTGACCACATTGTGCCAGTCGCTGTGTTGCTTCAATATCTTCTTGTGATGGGGTCGGGTCGCCACTCGGATGATTATGACAGACGATGATATTCGCTGCAGAATGAGTGACTGCAATCTTGAACACTTCTCTTGGATGAACGATTGAAGCATTCAGACTACCTTTGAAGACCATTTCCTTGTGTATAACTAGATTTTTTGTATTTAGACACAGTACATGAAACTCTTCCTGTTGTTTTCCTTTTAAGATAGGAGCCATGATTTCATATGCACATTGAGGGGATTTTATTTTGTCAATTTGCTTCGGCTTTGATAGTTCATCAAATTGTCTAGAGACAATCATGAGTCTCTTTTTATCTGTATCTGATAACCCTTCAATGTGACTGATATATTCCTCATTCAACAGAATTTCCACAGACAGACCTTTCACAACTTCTTGTCCTTTTTTTGTCAGCAATTTGATTAAGTGATTTTTCATCCTTATCTTCTCCTTTTTTCAAACACTCACTCTTAAGTTCTTTGAGGTGTGTTCGTTTAATTTTTACGGAGTAGAATGGAGCATCAAGGGGCAGGGGATGCAAGGACAGCTTGCTGAACGGAGTGATGCCTTGCATCCTCTGACTAGCCGAACGGCCGACTTGTCGGCCAGTGAGACTTTGATGCTATTCTAAGGAGTGAAAAATTGAACACACCTTAAGGGCTTAGGAGTGTTGGAGAACTGGATTTTGATCTTAATCAATCAGACAATCGAATATGCTCTATGTGAGACTGTCTTATTGTACTTCTGCAGTTATCATGCAAGGCTTAGATTAAGTTATATATTCAAATTTTAATTTTAATTCGGTATCTGTGGGAATCGCTATTTCTGTCAAAAAGGATAAAGTAGGATTCATTTCTCCATTCTCAATTCCAGCAATAATCGATTGGGTTTATCATGAAAGAAGTACTTTTAAGCTTTATTCAATTTAAGATTGGCGTTTGCTAGCAAAAGTCTCTCCCCTTTTTCAAGAAGGGAAACTCCTGTTTATACCTTCCAGGTATGGACAAACTTATTTTTTGGAAGAATCATTCTTTTTTTCTTGTTAGACTTTGATTCGATCATCAAGCATAAAATGATAGACTTTGAGGACACAACCGAAAGCCTCAGTAAAAAATTTTCTGTTCTTCCATTGGATATACTCTCAATCGATAGACTTTAAACTGTTCCACAATTTCCACCTACTCTATTAATAGTGATCAATATTCAAAATATAACATAAACTAAAAAGAGTGGTATTCATCACCTACCTACAGAGGATGGGCGACTTCTGCCTAAATCAGTTAAAAATTTATCCTAATTGAAATTAATGCTTTTTATCCATAAACTAAAAATTAAAAATTTTCAATACTTTTTTCCCCTTTATTTATATGTTAATATGTTAGTAATTTGTATATAAGGAGGATTAAAGTGGAAAAAATTTGTATATTCTGTGGCTCTAATAATGGTCATAATGCCTTGTATAGAAAAGCAGTTATAGACTTGATAGCAGAAATTAAAAAAGAAGGAATGGGAATAATTTATGGAGGAGGAAAAGTAGGACTAATGGGGTTGGTGGCTTCTGAGTCTATAAAATCCAGTGTGAGTATAACAGGAGTAATGCCAAATTTTTTAGTTGAAAGAGAAATTGCTCATGATGATATTGATGAACTAATTAAGGTAAAAGATATGGGTGAAAGAATTAAAACAATGGCAGACCTATCAAATGGTTTTTTAATACTTCCAGGAGGATTTGGTACTTTTGAAGAGTTGTTTGAAATTCTATCATGGAGTCAAATGGGATTACATACAAAACCTATAGGAGTTTTAAATATAGCTGGTTTTTTTAATCCTCTGATTAGTTTAATTAATAATTCAATTGATTCAGGATTTGCACCGAAAGAAAATAAAGAGCTAATTATCATAGATTCATCAATAGAATCATTATTGAGTAAAATGAAAGACTTCAAGCATGAACTTCCAAATAAATATATGAATTGAGGTGCTATATTGAAACTGGGATTTATTGAAATCGATAAATTAATGCTCCATGAATGCACTGAAGAAATTAGATTTAATAATTTAAAAACTAAAATTGAAGAAGAAAAAATCCAGAAAAATCCTATCATCGTAACAAAAGTTGATGACTATTACCTAGTATTGGACGGAGCACATAGATATTCGTGTATAAAATCACTTAATTATAAGTATATACTATGTCAAATTGTAAATAGCGAAGAATATTATATAGATACTTGGAATCATATTATTTCAAAAAATGATTATTCAAATTACATCCAACCACTTTTGGAAAATGAAGAATATAAAGATTTGAATTTCAAAAAAGACAAAAATACAATAAAAATAAACGTCAATAGTGAAGAGATGTCATACGAATTATTAAATAGGTATACTAAGTTTGTAGATTTCTTAAATAAATGTGCTTCTTTTAAAAGAATACATAACGAAGAGTATTGTTCTGATAGTGTCAAAATTATGTATCCTGAAGTTAACAAAGATCTCATTAAGCTTCTAGTAAATAAAAATACGAGAATACCTGCAGGCATCAGTAAAGTCAATCTGAAGTGTGGCAGAATTTTGGGAGTTAGTATTCCTCTATTTTTATTAAATGAAAATAGTTTTCACAAATCGTATATAGATAAAATAATGAAGAATTTAAGGAAATATGAAGAAACTATCCATTTATATGAAGGGATGTTATTAGAATATGAAATTAAATGATGGAAGAGTAGTTTACATCAATGGTAAACGAGTAGAAGATGTGCTATCGATAGACATACTTAATAAAACCTACGGTTATATTCAAAAGTACTATGAATTGCAGAAAATCAAACCTTCTCATACATTTGAAGAAAATAATATTAAAAAGTCTGTTACTTTTTTGAAACCAAAAACGATAGAAGATTTAAGAAAAAAAAGAGATGTTTATTACGATATTGCTAAAGAATCGTTTGGCATGTTAGGTAGAACTCCAGATTTCTTGAATCCAGGTATTATGAGTTTGTCAGCACACTCTTCGTTTTTAGGCCAAAATGAGTATACAGACTTTTCTTTGAATGCAAAGAAATATTACAAGTACATAAGTGAAAATGATTTATTTGTCTCGCATGCTTCTATTAATGTACAGATAGATAGAAGCAAGACTTTAGGAGAATTAAATCACGACTTTGCTGCTGTAAAAATTACTGGAAATAATGATAAGGAAATTACAGTAAATGGTTCGAAGATGATTGTTACACTTTCACCTTTAGCTGACGAATTGTTAATTTTTAATATGCCCGGACTTAAACAAGGAGATGAATTATTTGCTGTTGCATTTGCCATTCCAGTAAATACACCAGGAGTTAAAATTATTTCACGAAAAATGATTAATAAAGATAATTACAGTGAGTTTGACTATCCCCTCTCTAACTCTTTAGAAGAAATAGACGCTTATGTTATTTTTGAAAATGTCAAAGTGCCATGGGAGAGAGTCTTCGTTTATAAAGATATAAATATTTCAAATCGTTTCTTCGATAGTTCTAAAATACGACATCACACGGGACATCAAGATATTACTAGAGGTATTGTAAAACTTGAATTTATTACAGGTGTGGCAATTGAATTAGCTGAGAAATTGGGTCTTAGTAATTTTATTAATATTCAAGAAAAATTAGGATATTTAACGAGTTCCATTGAATTGATTAAAGCTGGAATCTCCAGTTGCGAAGAAGAAGCTAGTTACTCAGAAGAAGGAGTTCTTACTCCTGAAATAAAGGCTATACAAGCAGTCAGGTATAATCTACCTTTCATATATAAAAAAGCTGTAGACTTGATTCAAGAATTATCAGCAGGCTCTATGTTATCGGTCCCTACAGAACTAGATCTAATGAATGAAAATAAAACTATATTAGAACAAAGTCTATCATCTGATTTATGTGATGCAAGATACCGTATTAAATTATTGAATTTAGCGTGGGATTTGACGGGTGAAGCATTTGGACAACGACAAAAAGTTTATGAATACTATCACGCAGGAGATCCTATGAGGATTGGTGCAACTCATTACCTAACATACCCTAAAAAAGAGTTAACTGAGAGAGTGAGTGATTTACTTGATAGATTATAACTGTGCATGTCTGGTAGATATCAAAGATAATAAATTACTATTAGTTAGAGTAAGAGACAATGAAAAGTTTTATCTACCGGGTGGAAAAATCGAAAAAGATGAAGAACTAAAACCCGCCTTAATAAGAGAACTGAAAGAAGAATTAGACGTAGATATTCACGCGGAAAACTTAATATATCTATATGATGTTATTGGAGACGCATATCCTGATAATAAACAACAAGTAAAATTAAATTGTTTTAAATCTAATAAACCTTTCAATGATATATCGGCTCATGGGGAAATCACAGAAATAAAGTATATTGATTTAGAAGATTACGATAAAATGGCACCAGCTGTAATTAAATTAATTGAAAAAAAATTAAGGAGAAGCAAAATTGTATAACAAGAAAGAACTAGAAAAACTTTTAAATGAAGTGAACGCAGATGTATTTATTTCTACCACTAAAGAAAACTTCAAATATTTAACTGGTTTTTTCCCAGTTTGTAAACAGTTACGCCCATACAATAGCGAAACATTTGCTGTTATTCATAGATATAATTTAGACGAAATACACATTGTACATTCATTAGGCGAAATAGACCAAATACTTGATTCTTATTCGAAGATAGGTATTGTACACACTTACGGTAAATTTTACAGAGAAGTAAAAGAGTATAATCATCTTACCGAAGACGAATTAAAAATATTTGACTATTCGAATCCTAAAAATAATTATGAAACATCTTATGATGCACTGATTGAATTATTAAAAAAGCTCAAAATATCAACAGTTGCATTGGATGAAGAAGGATTAAATCATTTACAATATTTAACCTTAGCTAGCCGTCTGTCTCCCTATGTTATCTCTCCTGGTTCTTATTTAATAAAAAAAGCTAGAAGTATTAAAACAAATAGTGAAATTAAGTTATTAAAAGAGTCATCTAATATACTTGAAAGATCAATTATGCACATAAAGAACCTTCTTGTTACAGAGCAATTAGATGAAAATTTAATTGTCCAAGAATTTAAAAATTATGTTACTGAACAAGGAGCATTACCTATGCTTCCTATGATCAAAATTGGAAGAGGATCAGTAGGAGGACAGAGAAAACCTAATGATACTAAACTAAATGATAAAGATTTCATTTGGTTTGATTGTGATATTGTATATGAAGGTTATTGGTCTGATGTAGCAAGAATTGTGACAAAAGATCCTAATCTTTATAGCTATAAAGATTATTTCAATACTCTAAGAAATGCTCAAAGACTTGCCATGCAAAGAATTAAACCAGGGATGCAAGCCAATGAGGTATACAATTTAGTCATGAATGAAGTGAAAAACAATGGAATACCTCATTATAAAAGAAACCATGTCGGACACGGGATAGGCTTAGAACCTTACGAGTTACCAGTACTCTCAGAAGATAATTCTGAATTAATTGAAGAAGGCATGGTCTTATGTATTGAAACTCCGTACTATGAGTATGGCATTGGCGCTATACACATTGAGGATTTAGTATTAATCAAAGAGGACGGTAATATAATATTGAATGAAACAAATGGTCAATTAATTTAGCATTGGAGGATATTATGGATAATCACATGTCTAATTTAATAGGTAATACTCCAACTGTAATCTTAAAAGGGGGATTAATACCTGAAGGAAAAGAACTCACATTAAAATTAGAATATTTCAATCCTAATTTTAGTATTAAAGACAGAACAGCATGGGGGCTATTGAAATACTCTAAAGAGACCGGTCTATTAAAAGACGGGGATATAATTATCGAATCTACTTCAGGTAATTTAGGAAAATCAATAGCTATGTTTGGAGCTATTGAAGGATTTAGAACAAAATTAGTTATAGATCCCAAATTGGATCAATCTGTTATAAATTTATATAAAGCATATGGGTCAGAAGTAATCGTAGTTAATGAAAAAGATGAATCAGGTAATTATCAGAAAACAAGAATAAAAAAAGTAAAATCTATAATTGATGAAGATTCAACCAATACTTATTTTTGGACAAACCAATACGAAAATACTTTTAATCAGAAGTATCATTACGAACACACTTCTCTAGAGTTTATAAATGAGGAATTTGATTTTTTAACATCTGCCGTTAGTACCGGGGGACACTTAACTGGTATAGCTAAAAGAATAAAAGAAACTTCACCAGATAAGATGATCATTGGAGCTGACGTTTTAGGTTCCTGTATATTCGAAAATAATAAACAGTCATATCTGGTGAATGGAGCAGGACTAGCTTGGAAAAGCAGTAATATAAACTTTAATTATATTGATCTATATAGTATTGTACCAGATGAATTAGCGATATCACTTTGCAGATATATTGCTAAAGAATATGGTTTGCTTATAGGTGGATCAGCTAGTCTCTCAATAGCTACCGCCATAAAAGTATTAAGAAAGTCAGATAAACAAAGAGGACTTGCTATCGTTCCTGACACTGGTACCAATTATCTTAATCAAATCTACGATGAAGAGTGGATTAAATCTAAAAACATAAATATCGCATCAACAGAAGAAGATATAATTACTTTAATAGATAACTTAAGGCTAAAGGAGTGTTCAGATGAATAGTTTTTCCGAGTATATAGTAAATAATGAAATTATAAAATTTGGTGAATTTACTCTGAAATCCGGTAGGCAAAGTCCCTATTTTTTTAATTTTGGTTCTTTTCATAATGGTTCTAGATTATGGGACTTAGGAGAATTTTATGCCGACTATATTTATGAAAAACAATTGGAATTTGATGTTTTATTTGGTTCGGCTTATAAAGGGATTCCAATTTCCTTGGCTACTACTTTTGTATTAAATAAAAAATATAATATGAACGTGGACTATGTTTTCAATCGAAAAGAGGAAAAAAAATATGGTGATAACAGTAAATTTGTAGGTGCCGAAATAAAACATAAAAAAGTATTAGCATTAGATGATGTTTTAACTTCAGGTAAAACAGTCTTAGAAACTATGGAAATGATTAGAGAAGCTCAAGGGAAGCTTATTGGCTACTTAGTAGCATTGGACAGAAAAGAGAATGGGATTAATTCAAATCTTTTAGCACATGATTTCATTTATCAAGAATATAGCTTAAATATTTATAGTATATCAAATATCTACGATATAATAGATAATTTAAGAAGTGAAAATAGAATGTCTGAGAGTAAAAAATTAGAAGAATATTTATTTAGGAGTAATTAGTCGTGTATCGATTGATCAAGAAAATATTATTTCTTATAGATGCCGAGACTACACACAATGGGACTATAAAGTTATTAAAAATAACTCAGCATTATACTATTATTCATAAATTATTAAAAAAGTTATTTGTCATTGATTCTCCACTCTTGGAAAATGATATACACGGCATTAAATTTAAAAATCCTATTGGTCTTGCAGCTGGTTTTGATAAATCAGGTGAAGTCGCTTATATACTTCAGAGTATAGGTTTTGGTCATATAGAGATCGGAGGAGTAACTCCTTTTCCTCAAGATGGAAACCAAAAACCAAGGTTATTTAGGTTAAAAGAGGATCAAGCAATAATCAATAGAATGGGATTTAATAATAATGGTATGGAACAGATCTTCTTAAATTATAAAAAATTTAAGTTCCAGATTCCAGTTGGAATTAATGTGGGTGTAAATAAGAACACTACTGATAGAATAGATGATTATGTAAGAGTAATAGATCTTTTTTCCGATAACGTTCCATATTATACAATTAATATTAGCTCTCCTAATACAGAAGGACTACAAGATTTTCATAATCTAGAGATGCTAAAACGATTGATTAATAAACTAAAGGAATTAAAAAATATCAAAAACTTAGAAGTTCCAATATTTATTAAAATAACAAGCGATATATCCTACAATTCATTAGATAAAATTTTGCCTACTATAGACAGTTTCTTTGATGGAATCATAGTCTCTAATACTACTCAGTCTAGAGAAGGACTAATTTCAAAATACTCTTCTGAAAATGGTGGATTAAGTGGCAAACCTCTATATGAGAGAAATTTAGAGATGATTAAGTATATTTACCCTAAAGTCAGTAGAAATTTGGTAATAATAGGAACTGGTGGTATTTCAAATTCTGACGATGTTATTAAAATGATTACGGCAGGAGCTTCTTTTGTGCAAATATATACATCTCTAGTATATAGTGGACCTTCAATAGTAAAAACAATCAATCAAGATTTAATCCATTATATGCAGGATAAGAAGTATTCTAGTATACGTCAAATGATAGGAAGCATATATAATAGCAATATTGATAATAATTAATCTTTTAACCTCGCAGAAAACTAGAGTAATCTCCTTCTCTTTTATTGTCTTGTGTGTAATAGTAAGTAACCTAAAATTTACTTATATTGGTGTTTCGCTTCTATATAATGCGACCTATAAAATTTTAGAAGGAGATAATGAATTAATAATTATCTTCTTCTTTTTATAAAAACCGAAGTATTATAATGAAAGATTATAGGTTAATAATAAACGGTCTGATTTTGCATTATAGTTGACCATATACCCTGTAAAAGATTGATCTAGCAGAGACTCATATTGTGTATATGCCATTGATTATGATTCCCTTGTTTTTTTATAAGATTTATTATTCACCACTCTCCACACTGTAGAAGGATGAATATTATTTTTTTCCGCAATCTCTTTCATTGAATATTTTTTAGAGTCATATAGCATTTTAATATATTCTTTCTTTTCTTCAGACATCCCACGTCTCCCACCATAGTGACCTCTAGCTCTCGCAGACTCGAGTCCTCTTTTAGTACGCTCGCTTAGAAGATTGGCTTCTAATTCAGCAAATGCACTCATTAACTGAAAGAACATCTTTCCAAAAGCATCATTAGTATTAATTTTCATATCCAGTATCTCAAGATTAATTTTATTATCTTCAAAATATTGAGACAGTTCGACAAGTTGCTTTGTAGTACGTCCTAATCTATCTAATTTAAAAATAACAAGTGTGTCCCCTTCTCTCAGATAGTCCAAACATTTATCTAGTTCTGTTCGATTGACCTTACGACCACTTGCTTTTTCAGAAAAAATACGATGACATCCTCTGGCCTTCAACATGTCAATTTGACTATCTAACTTTTGATCCTGAGTTGACACACGTGCATATCCTATCTTTGCCAATAAAGTACCTTCCTTTCAGTACAAAAACTTTTCTTCTATATTAATTTTTTCCAAGTTTCTGATATTTTAAAGAGTTCTGCATCAAAATTTTTTGGTTTTTTAACTTCACCAAATAAATCCTCTAGTATATTCAGTTCATTTTTCATTGCCCATAAAGATCTATAAAATACACACGTTTTCCCTGTAACCTGATTTTTTTGAATATCATCTAAAATAACTGAAAATTTCTTTAGTATATTTTCAATTAAGATATTTATATCATTCTGATAATTTTCACTTTTCTCTTTGCTTAAAAATATCACTTGATAATATTTTGAATTTATAGACATATATTTCCTCCAAATATCTCAAAACTCATATCAATTATATTTGATGCAACTATGAATATGCAATGTAAATATGCAATAATTTGTTTTTAAAAAAAGGGGGATAAAATCCCAATCTATCACCCTTCACATATTTGTGTATTATTCCATTATATTTTATAGCATAAACGTTCGTTTATGCTATATCATTTTCTATCATTTTAAAATAAATTGCCACAGTTATATTTAGTATTAATAAACAGAGAAGCAACAATGACGGTATAAATATGATATTGACAATCATATTATCGAAAACATCCATGTTTTAGTATTGAACAATACAATGATTTGATGATCTTAGAATTATAAAAATTTAATAAAAGCCTTTCCGAAAGAAAAAAGGTTTTAGATTTAACATGTTCGAAAATCATGAATGTTTCGTCCTTCAAAGTTTACCAGATTATAAATATGAATTCAGTGAATATAAAACAGCGAAAGTTTTCTAATCATCTCACCTATCATTGTACAAGTTATTCCTGCCCTATTTCCTATTTTCTGGATGGCTAGAAACAAACAAAAAATAGAACGACTTTCTTTACCAGAATTAATAAAAACCCCCAATACTTGCAGGAATCGGAGGTTTGATATAATTTTGGAGCTTATATTTACTGCCTAGGTTATACAACTTTGATTATGATTAAACAAGAAATAAAATTAAATAAATAATTCCTATGATTTTATAAATTTAGTATTCAAAAAAATTATGCTTAATATAAATGTAAAAATGGTCGAAGTTATGTAAATCATTTGTATATCAGTATAATTAATTAAAGCACCTGATATCATTCCACTCAACGGTAGTGACAGATATGCTACCATCCTAGTAGAACTAATTACTCTTCCTAAAAGCTTTGATGGAACTATTTCTTGTCTTAAAGTAAACCAACTAACTGCCATACCTGTTACAGAACCTATCATTATCATTCTTGCTAAAATAATCAATATTAAGTTATGTGAAAAACATAAGAGCAACATTCCTAAAGTCATTACAATGGCTGATATTATGATAAATTTTCCTCTTCTATAATCTTTAAATTTATTTACTATATATAAAGCAATTATAGAACCTAGGGTTTGAAAAGAAAACACATAGCCAATGTACGATGCACTATAGTTTAAATTGTGTTTGAGAAAAAAGATAAATAATGATTCAATCATTCCGTATGAAATATTAATAAGAAACATAAATATTGTTCCTGATAAGATTATTTTATTTTCAGCTACATATTTAAGACCTATCATAATAGAATTTAATATTTTTTCATCATCAGATTTATCCTCATTCACATAACTACCTTTAATTAAAAAGATAGAAATAAATGAAAAGAAAAATGTAACCGCAGTTATCAATAGTACTTCAGTATCACCAAGTAATCCTATTAAAATACCTCCAATAGAAGGTCCGATTAATGTAGTTATAGTTTCAATCAATCTGAAAACAGAATTACCTTTTACCAATTCTGATTCTGGAAGCATTTCAGGAATAACTGATTCAAAACTAGGATGATAAAACGCGCTTGCTGAGGAAAGTATAAAAGTAGCTGTCAAAATTATAGGGACATTAATAATGCCATAAATACTAGTAACCAAGATAATTATTACAGCAAAAAAGGAGGTTATATCTCCATAAATCATTATCTTTCTTTTACTTAGTCGATCTGCAAAAGCTCCACCAAATAAACTAAATATTATATGCGGCAAAAATTCTATAACAAAAGTAACAGCCATTAGTGTCCCGGATTTTGATAGTTTATAAACGATTAAAGGTAGTGCCAATGTATAAATAGCTATACCAAATTTACTAAAAAAACTAGCAATAATAAGATTTCTAAAGTCGCTATTAAACTTATAAAAACTATTCATATCCACAAACCTTACATTTCTTCATCTTTGACCATTCTGAAAGTTCATTAACTTTATAATTAGTAAAATCTATTTCCATAATTTTATTATGAGAAATAGGATTATTTATACCAGTTACTACATCAAGAAATTCGTTAACAAGTATTCCTGCTAGTATTGCAACATTTGAGCTTATCGCTGCATTGTTTCTTTGATAATCTAATTTATGTAATTGTTCCAACTGATTTTGAACATTAGCATCATTTTCAATTAATGATAACTTATGACACTCTAAACATCCTTGATCTGGTAAGGTAGTCATAAATCTCCCGCGCTTATTTAAAATACCTCCGGTTATCAATGGTATATTTAACTTTACAACGGCTTCATTTACCCATTCTTGTATAAACATTGTTGGTTTGTCAGCCACACACAAAACATATTCACTGTTTTGTATTGCTTCTTCTACATCTTCAACACTCCCTATCTTTTTATTCAGAACTTTTAAATTGATGTTTGGATTGTATTGAAGAATCCTCTCTTCAGCTAGTTCTGTTTTTAGTTTTCCTATATCACTCTCAGAATATAGTAATTGTCTATTGAAATTACTTAATTCTAAATGATCATAATCCAAAATTGTAATATTATGAAAACCTAGGGAAGCTAAATGATATAAAATTTGACTGCCTAATCCCCCAACACCCAATAACGTTATTGGTGTATCGTTAATTTTTTTCTGTAATTCATACTTGTTACCATACATGTCCAGAAATAATGAATAATAATTTAAGTTCGCTTTATACCTTTCTTTCAAATACTCTGTCAAAACAGTATCTTCAAAACATTCATTCTCAATATAACCTTGATTACTCAAAGTTTGAAATATCTCTTGAATATCCTGGGTCATATCTTCATTATATTGTTCATTACATTTTATTATTATCTCTTCAATGGTATATCCACCATTAATCAAACTAAAAAGATACTCTATTTTAGAATCGCTATTATCTATTATCACGGAATTATATTCATCTTCTCCGAGATAAATCCCTTCGGGCATCACATAATATGGAACGGTGTTTTTGAATTTAGGTTTCATATATAGTACTCCTATAAGTTTTTTTATAAATTAAAAGGATAATCAAGTTAATGATTATCCTTTAGATTATTAGCCAGGTACTCCGCCTAATAATGCAGCTTTGTTTTTAATTGTTTCCATTTTTAATGACATGTATTTCACCCCTTTGTTGTTTCTATAACCATATTACTATAACCATTGAAATAAGTCAAAAAATATATAAAATATTCTTTTAAGAATTATATTTCATCTAGTATTTTTATCACTTCAAATTTTATCTGTTTTTTTGCTATAAATCTTGCTATTATCAACTCTTCTTTATTTGAAAAATTTATACTTAACTTTTTCATAGAATAATACTTACTATATACTAGCTCAGGATAGATTTCATATATATTATTTTGATAAACATAATTAATAGCATCTTGTACAAGCTCAAGTAGATTTGTCCAATCTTCCATATAAAAAAGTACGTTTGACATATTATAAAGTATTTTTATAAGAAGTTTTTTATCAACATTCTCATTATTATGTGACAAAGCTTTCTCAAAATATTCTTTTGATTTTTTATAATCATTGTTAACTCTATATTGTATAGCAATTGAATTTAGTATGTTCATTTTAAGATCATTAGATATATGTTGATTTTCTGTATATAAATTTTGTAATTCATCTATAATGTATTCTTGTTTATTCACATTTGATACTATTAGTAAAAGCCACTTAACATAAATTTGTTCTTCATACTTCAATTTTTCAAATATTAAATTCTTCGCTAGACTTTCTATAGCATCATAATCCCTAGAAAGTAATAGTTTATCAAACACAGATTTAGGAAAATGTATTTCTACTCTTTCATGGTCATATATATGATTCACTAAATTATCTACACTTATTTGTAAGCGTTCAGCTATAGAAATTAAGAGATTTGAAAGTGGAATGATTTCATTTTTTTCTATTTTACTAATTTGACTTTGAGTACAAATACCGTTAGCTAAATCTTTCTGAGTCATATTTAGTTCTATTCTTCTTCTTTTTATATTTTCTCCTAATTTATCCATAAACCCTCCATTAAACAAAAAGATAATTAAGAATTAATTCTTAATTATCTTTAAAATATTAATACCAATCAGGTGGTGCACCTATTGCTAATGATATAACTACACCAGTTAAAAAAATTAAAACCATTTTATTTCTTTTAATCATGAAAAAACTCCTCGTTATAATATTTAACTACTATATTTTATCGATTCATATATGAATAGTAAATATATTTAATGAATATTTCTGTTTTTTATTTTTCTCATGATTTTTTATATTCAAACGCCTATATTAAGATATTATTAAACTAACCTACTCAATATGTTTATAGTTAATACTGAACTGTCTGCTTTAGTTTGTTTGTCTAAAAGAACTGCAATCACTTGTATTTGTTTCACACTGACTAGAACAATGTAAAAAAAGGATGAAATCATATGCCAACACTATAATTCCTCAATCCGGGCCTGGATTGTGGGTCTGATTTTTAATGCAATTGTCCAATATCTAATTAAAAAAAACTGATAGAAACTCAATCTATCAGTCTCTAAAATTTAGTACATTATTCTATTTTTATTATATAAAAGTTCGTTTATGCTATATATTGATAATTATATATTTAATTCATTTTCTTCTTCATTTATTGAAGAACTTACAAATTTTATCTTTATTTAGTTCCTTAATCACCCTTTCTTATTAACTTCTATAAATAATCATAGCTGAGTATTTTTCGCTTGAAAATGCACCATTTGCATATCTACTTGAGTATTTAATATCCACTACATCCAATTTTGTTTTTGATAACCATTTGTTTATAACGTCCTGCAATTTCAATCTGCTAGATTCTTCAAATATTTGTACTTGGAGCATAATCTAATCCCCTGTCGTAAAATTTCATCGGTCTATACTTCTATTCTTCATTATATTTCTTTTTCGTATTTTTTCATCACTTTTATGCTTTTCTTCTGGTTCATCCTTCTCATTCAAAAGACTATGAATAGCAATTTTTGTTATCTCAATATCAAGAAATTTTTTATCTAAACGTTCTTGACACTTTTCAAGCACTTTAACTAAATCCTTCATTTCTCCATGTTTTTGAGCTTGAAAGAGAGAATCCTTATACTCTTTCTCATATTCACTATCAATAGCTATAAGATCAATGTTATGTTCTATACACTGTTTCAGCATGATGAATCTTCCTACTCGCCCGTTACCATCATTAAAAGGATGGATATGTCCAAAGTTTTTATGAAAGACAGCAATATCTTCTAAATCCATTGATGTTTTATTGTATGTTCTCATTAACTGTTCCATATCACTATCAATGGTGACAGGATCACTCAGTTTTAAATCAACCTGATATATTTCAGCAGGAACTGGTCTATATCTGCCTGCTAGTCTTTTATTAATGATGTCGTGCGAATCTTGCAGTAGCATAGCATGATATTCCTTGATAAGTCTTTCACTTAATGGTTCATGTGCTGTCTCCACTACATATTCAAACAGATCAATAGAGTTTTTTGTCTCATATATATCATTTAATGAGTGAATACCACTAACCTGTTTCTCTTTAATTACTTTCAATATTTCTTCTCTGCTAAAAGTACTGCCTTCCATTTTATTTGAGTGGAAGAGAAACTCAATCTTGAGTTTTTCATATCCTGCATTTGGAAACGCTCTTAATCCTTGAATTTCATCTGCTGATAATTTCATGTTATCCACCCTTATCAATAAATATCTTTGTCACTTCTTTTCTAGTGCTGACATACCATCCATTTTTTTATAATCTATACCTTCTATCCCTAATTCTTTAAGGATTGCATACATACATTTAACGTGTTTATCATTACTTCTAAGTCCTTTTCCGTCAGGAAAATGTCTTTGAATAATTTTTTCAATATCTGTAATGGTAGTTGTATGTGACATTTTTAGTACTCCTCATAGCCTGAATGGTTTTTATCATCCTCTTTGATTATTTGCACATTCTGTCGAATAGTTTCTTCATTATATATAACAGGATCGTTATCCAGAAGATTGTAGTCTTCTTTCATACTATCTTCAATCAAAACTTCATATCCTGCTGCATTCTGCTCTTCAGCGTACTTTCTGAACTTTGGACCATCAATCACTCCATAAAAACTTGCGAGTCCCAGGTCTTTTAACTGCTCCATTGATAATGTCTTCTTTTTAGTCATCATGATTATCAGCCTCTCATATTATTATTTTTCTTAATTATTTCGTTTTGCTAGTTGCGTGCTATACTGCTCCAGGTCTTCCTTCAGATAAAGATGTGTTGCTTTATTGGAATCAGGATTTCTGTTGAGCTTAATATAAGGCTTGATAAATCCTCTCCTGACACTCTGCTTGAAACCTTCCTGTGACTGTCCCGTGATTAAATGACCGTCTGTTGATCTTACGATATTCTCTTCAATCCACTGCTTTATCTCTTTTTCATCCATTTACTTTCACCTATACTGACTGTCTTCTCAAATTATTGAATCTTACCGTAGTGACTGATGAAATCTTTGACTTTCTGCTTATATTCAATCAGTTCTTGTTGTTTCCTTTTAATATTCAATGCCTCTTTTTTTGTCATTATCTCTATATTCGACTTTAACTGATGTTTCTCATCAGTGAAAATAGCTGATCCCGTCTGATGCTTGAAGTTCCATATCTTATTCATCATACTTTTTCTGACCTGATCAATCTCAAGATCATCATCATAATCAAAGATATAATAATTTTTGTTTTCTCTTACTATATTCAACGTCTTCACTTCAATTAAATCTTTGTGATTGCTATAGATACAATAGAGTGTCATAAAAATTTACCCCTTATCATTATATTATAAATAAGAATAAAAAGATACCTATATAGGTATCTATTAATTATTTAAATTTTAATTTTGCATGCTATATATAATATGTTGTATGCAATATAGACAACAAAAAAACAGCCTCAAAATATGAGGCTGTTACTTAAAGATATCTAACATTATGAAGTAGACATCGGGAGGCGTTCCCTTTAACACAAGAAAGATAGAGGCTGATGCAATAGCTGATGCTGCGGTGATGCTTAAACCAATTTTAGTTAATGATTTTGACATTTTCGCTAACTCCCTTCATCACATAATCGTAATAGGTTTCCTTGAACGTAATAATCGTATCATATAATGCTTTGTTATTGTTATATTTTGCTAAGGTAAACGCAACTTCAATCTGTTCTTTTTCTTTCTGAGTCATACGGCCGACGTGATACATTGCTGAGGCATAATTATATAGATGGTTTTCCAGAAGATACATATTATTATCTCTGGTCAACTCAGCAATAGCCAGTTTTGAATAGGCTATAACTGATTCAAAGTCCTCTAAATTATAGCTGTAAGTAGACATCGATAATAACATTTTTATCGTTATGTTATCTTTAATATTATTTCTTTTGATGTGATCGAAGATCTTTAAAAAAATAGAGTTTATTTTCGCAGGTGAATATTCATGACGAAACAATATAGTCTTCAGATGAAGGATATTGATGTCCAGGATATAGTCATTTATCTCTGAGTGGATTTTCTCAGCCACAACAAGCAACTTTCTTGCCTCTCTCTGTTTGCCGTTATAATCTGCTACAACTGCCTTCAACCAGTAGATAAACTTTTTTTCGTGATCTGTAAAAAAAGTGGGTGGATAATCTTTGAGTGCTTCTTCTATAAGGCCATACTGTTGTTTCTCCAGGTATCGGTTCATTAACCGGCTAAATTCACCGAAATTAGATTGATCTGATCCTGAATATAGATAATCCGGACTGACATTCAGTCTTTCAGCGAATAGACTGAGTATAAAGAAAGAAGGAATATGCTCGCCTTTCTCGATCTTACTGATATTGCTTTGTGAACATATGTCCTGCGCAAGGGTTGACTGAGACATATTCTGTGCCTTGCGAATACGGCTGATTCTTTTACCAATTGTCGTCATTATCTCACAACCTATCCTTATGAATTTCAAGGTCTAGAAAGATGTAAATTAAGCCCCCAGGTTACTTGGATAAGCACTTAATTTACCTGTTATATAAGATAATAGCACAATCTGTATATGTTGAAACTACTTTTTTAAATGCAATTTTGCATATTTCTGTACTGTTGGATAACTGACTCCTAAAGTATCTGCAATCTCCTGGAGTTTATAGCCTTTCTCCCGCATCTTTTTGATTTCGTTCTCCTTCTCAAATGAGATGCTGGCCCCACGTTTTCGCTTTTCATACTTATTGTATTTACGTTCACGATTTTTGGAGCTATAAGTCACACGGTCATTTCTCAGCTGATGATTAGTCTCTTTGATGTACTTCACATATTCAAACAGGTTCTTATATTTCTGTTTTGATGTATCAACTTTGATATCGATTATTTTGATTGCTAACCCTTTTTCATCAAGTTCCTCAAGAAAATCCAAAAGAGGTTCCATCCCCATACCCAGTACCTTCAGACTATATACTGCAAGCACGTCGCCTGCCTCCATCCGATTAATCAGTTCCTTCAGTTTTGAGTTCTCATAGTCAAAATGAACATCTTCCTCTACGATTTCCACGCATTTCAAGTTATCTAAGTGTTCCTTCTGTTTATTGTAATCCTTGAATCTGTTGATCGTTCTTAGATACCCATAACGCATCTGCATTCCTCATTTCTAATTAATTCATATCTCTATCATATATTATCGCTCAATCTCCTGACCACGATTAATGTGTTCTCTCTCGCTTATTTGATTTCTCATTATAGGCTGTGGAATTGTCAGTTGCTCTTCCTTACTTTTCATCAGCACTTCGTTCCAGTCTTTGGTGACATCCTTATAGGTAACCTCAATCTCTATATCTTTCAGTGCATCTTTCAGTTTTCTTTCTTCAGACGGACTCATCTCTTCATATAGTTTGTACTCTTGGCCATCCTTTTTAAATATCCACTGGTCAATGACGTTCTTCTCAATAACGATTTTTTCAGATGATAGACTAAAATCTCGTCCTTCTATATCATGTTTCTTGAACAAAATTATAGCATCATCAATATTATGAACTTCTTTTATTATTCCTTTCTCTAAGGCAGGAGGAATTGACCGATAAAATTTGATTGTCTCGCCTCCAGCAATTATGTCGTGACAGTGCTTGTTACCGAACTCAAGGCCTGCCTTGTCATTGTCCGTACAGATGACGACATGTTCAGGTGCCTTACCTGTGGCTGTCTGAATATCTTTTATTGCAACTAACATTGTATCTCTTTTCACACCATTGAGAGAGATATAACGGCTATTGTTGGTAGGATACATACTTGCGTAGGATAATGCATCAATCGCTGACTCGAATACAAATACTTTTTCAGGTCTTCCAGTAGTAAATAGAAAGCCTCTGTTCTCAGGTACACCCGATGCTATACCTTTATAGGTACTGTTTTTATTTGCTCCCCGTTCCTCATGGCCGATTACCTTCTCTCCTTCAGTCCACAGAAAGACTGTATTATGGAACTTCATTTCGTTTTCTTTGCCCTGGTTCAATACTTTTACGCTCTCTCTGATTCTTCCGTTACTGATCAGTCGCTCCACCAGGGCTTCATCAATACCCCGTTCGTTTATAAGGTAGTTTTCAGTTACTGTTGTATCTTTACTGAAACTTTCAGGATGAAATTCATAGGGTTTTTCGTTTTTGGCAATAGGGTCTTTTTCTTTTAAAGGCGTGATCATCATTTCTGCCCGTTCAGCCACATCCCTTACGGCAGACCTGAAATCCATATCATAGTATTTCATCGCAAATTGTATAGCTCCATGGCCTCCATCATGTCGGCTATGCCAGTAGAAAGCATCATCTTCAGAAGGTGTTATCTTCATTGAGTCATGTGCTTCTAATTCATATGTCCCTCTGCTTGAATGTTTGTACATCTCACCTTTTTTATCAAGATATTCCAGCAGACTGACTGATTTTGCCTGGTCAATCAGTTCCTTTGGCAGAGGCTTTTTTGTTCTATATATTTTTTCTATTTCTTTCTCACTGAGGCTTTTCACCAGGGCTTTTCCCTGTATTTCTTGATTAACCTTTTTTTCATCTGTCATCATCTGTTCCTCCTTTTTTATAAAAAAAAGACTCTGCGCATATGCAGAATCTTTTCATATTTGTATATAGCTTTTGACGAGCTGGCTTGCTTTATCTAATCTATAGCTTTTCAGAAATTTACCTCTGACAATCCATCTGTTTGTCCCTGCAGGATCTGAACATGTGACAAGTGTGATGATACCTTCACCTTGACTGTCATCAATCACCTGACCTTCTGTCGGTGGCACTATAAATGTTTCAGTCACCACATATTCATATACAAACTCTTTATCGGTAAGATAGACACTATCAAATTTCTGCACTCTCATTAACGGTGTAAATAATAAATTTTCATCAAGCATGTGATGGCCGGCAATCGCATAGTTTCCTTTTCCGGGTGTCTGTCCTGGCTTCATAGTCCCTGATGCCACATTTAAGTTTTCGTTCGTCAGACCCTCTAAGACAGGTATATTTAAGCCTGCTGATGGGATAACAAGCTGACTGACAAGGTAGTTATAATTCACTTCTGCGTCAATCGGCACCCTATCCACACTCCGTATATTCATGGGATTGTAGCTGATATTTGAATCATCTGATGGACTGTCGTAGTCATTCTCTGATTTATTATAGTCATCACTCTGTGACTGTGAACTTTCTGAATGATTTTCGTCAGTATCTGGATTATTGGAACTTTTGGCTATCCTTTCTCTATTTGCCTTTATTTGTTCTGCATTTACCTTTAATGCTGACTCATTGGCTTTTTCGATTGAGTACGGCATCACTATGTGGTTCATGATATACGGACTGATACAGAGTATTAATCCTAATGCGATGATACATATCATTATGATTTTAAAGAGCCTGTTCTTGGCTTTTTTGACTGCGTACCGTTTTTTCTGCATTTCTAATTCACTCATTTTACTCTCCTTAATATTATATTTTGATGATGTGTGTCAGAGTCAGTATGCCTAGAATCATAGCGTTATAAAGGCCATGTGTGATCATTGAGACCCATATGCTGTTTCCTTTCTTATATATAAGGCAATAAATTAATCCATTAAGTATAAGAGGAACGGTCAGACTCAATGACTGGCCATGAACTAATCCGAATAAAATTGAACTTATGACAGCTGTTATAGTCCCATAAGGTTCTTTCAGATTTTTTCTATAAAGAAGAAACCTGAATATAAACTCCTCTATAAGAGGAGCTGCTAATATAGGTATTAACATCATTTCAGGATGACTCAATATTCTTTCCGTTTTATCTATTGATGTATTGGTTCCTCCTATACCTAAGAGATTAAAATATATTGCGAAAAAGAACTGTATAGATATCAAGAGGACTATTCCAATAACTATCCATTTGATTTTGGTCTTCATACTTCCCTCCATAAACTAATAAAAAAAAACTGATCTAATATCAGATCAGTTTTAATCATTTCCTGCTGAAGTCAAAGCCTACACTGTAATCGTCTTTCAGTATGAGTGACGTGTCGAACTTTCCTTTCCTTCCAGTGAAGCCTTTTATAATGCCTGTCCGTTTTTTACTGAGCAGCTGCTTGATGTTCGTCTCCGTCAGCTTTTTCCCGGCCATTGAACCATTTATCGAAAAGCCGCAGCCACGGTCAGCACAAGCATAGAAATCATACTTGCTTGTCTTAATATGTTTGACCTGATGCTTCTTACATTTAGGACATAGTCCCATGCCTTCTTCCTTATTAATGCCTGATACTGTCTCTGACTTCACATTCTGATTAATCAGATTTGGTAAATCTCCGAAAAATAATTTAATATACTCACCAATACCATTGATAAAGCTGTCCTTTGTCTCTGTACCTCTAGAAATATTGCTGAGTTTCTCCTCCCATTCACCTGTCATTTCGGCGCTTGAAATTAGAGACCCTTCGAGTGCCTGGCATAGAATCTTTCCTTTGTCAGTGGTTCTCAGTTTTTTCTTCTCTACTTTCATGTAGCCCTTATCAATGATGTTTTTCACGATTGCGCCTCTAGTGGCAGGAGTGCCGATACCTGATGAGAGATATTCCTTCATCTCATCGTTATCAACAGTCTTTCCACAGTTCTCCATGAGTCCACCCTCACCACCTAACGATGCCTCTGTCAGATATGCAGGTGGTTTCGTTTTTCCTTCTTTACCGTATATATTCAATGTCAGCTCTTCGTCTTCAGTGAATTGTGGCAAGGTGCTTTGCTGTTCGTCTTTCTCGGTCTCATCACTCGCAAGATTCTTCCATCCCTGATGTATCGGTGTATTGCCGGTCACTTTAAACGGCACTTCGTTGACCATGACTTCTACTTTAGTCTGATTGTACTTGTAATCATCCGCAAACATGGCCATTGTCTGTTTGACTACTGCATCATAGATGTTTTTTTCGTCCTGACTGAACTTATCATATTGGTCCTTTGACGGGATAGTCTTTGTAGGAATGACGGCGTAATGCTCAAGCACTTTCGCATCATCCACATATGTCTTTCTTGGCTCACTATAGACGACCTCAAAATCAAGGTTAAGCAGTCGCTTATAGTCTTCAACCCGTTCCTTCAGATACGTGAACTCAGCTGTCGTGATAAGATTGCTGTCAGTTCTCGGATAAGAGAGAAAGCCTTTGTCATAAAGTGACTGGACGTGTTTCAGTGTCTCATCGAGACTATAACCCCATCTGTTGTTCCCTAGCTTCTGAATACCACCTAGCTTGAACAGCTTAGGTGCCTTCTTGCTCTTAGCTTCAGTTCTGACACTCTTGACGATGCCCGGAGCATCTTTCAGCTGATTCTGATTGATATATTGTTCAAGCTCATTCTTATCATCCAGTCTGATATCACTTTTCAGCGTATAATCAATTGCATCCTTGCTGCCTTCAGCTACGAGATCGAAATAGATTTTCTCCTTGAAATTCTCGATTTCTTTTTCCCTGTTATATACCATGAACAAGGTCGGTGTCTGTACTCTTCCGACTGAAAATGCGCCATCTGTTCTGATACCTTTGTTCTGCAGAAGAACTGTAACCATCCGTGTAAAGTTCATACCGACAAGATAATCACTCTGTCCTCTTGCCTCAGCTTCAATATAATATTTATAGGTCTCTCTGCCGTCCTTGAGATTCTGAAAAAACTTCTTCAGTTCTCCAGGTTCCTGTGTATTGGCCCACAGACGCTTAATAGGTATATTTTTAACTCTGAGCTGATTGAGTACATAATACGCTATCGCCTCGCCTTCACGGTCTGGGTCAGTCGCAATGACAATCTGATCGGTCGATGACAGATTCTTCAGAAGCTCCTTTATTATATTGAACTGCGATCTCGTACTGTATTTAGGTTCATACTTAAATGATGCCGGTAGAAATGGCAGGTCACTCAGATTCCACTTTTTATACTTCTCATCATATTTATTCATAGGGGACAACTCAACAAGATGGCCAATGCACCATGTGATATAGGTCTCACCTGGAAACACATTGGTGTTCACTTCAAGATATCCTTGTTTCTGTTTGACTGTACCGAGTGATGCACCATACTTCTTTGCCTGGTCGGGTTTCTCTGCGATAATTACTGTTTTCATCGTCTGTCTCCTTTTATACAGATTAGAGAGCATTGCTTGAATGCTCTCCCTATCTTATTTTATCGGTGCTTTTGTAAGTTCCATTTCCATTGTTTTCTGTTTATTCTGTTCTCTGACCTGTTTGAATACTTCATTCAATTCTGCTGACTTATCATTCTTCTCCGCATCAGTCTTTAATGTCTCGATAAGCGACTTGTTTTCCTTCGTATCATATTGTCCCAGGTAAAGAGGCTGATCTTGATGGGTATATAAGCCATACTCAAATTTCTCACGCTCATTATAGCCACTTGATAGACTTGAAGAGAATGCTTTCAGTGTAGTCACCAGATTCTCTTCCGGTAAATGAATAACAGGCTGTTTCAACTTACCTTCTTTGTCCATACCAAATTTTCTGGCCATCATCTCTAACTGTTGTACAGGCACTACATAATCCCTTTCTACTCCTTCTCGTGATAAATTGTTGTTATCCTTCTCTGTTCCCTGTGACATCATTGCCTCAATCTCTTCGTGCAAAGATCTGAAGTCCTCAAATGATATCGGCATATCATTTTCAAAGGATAGATTATCAATTGTCATGCCGTTGTTTGTCTTATCAAACACTTCTATCGCCTTCTTGTAGAATTCCAACTCTTCTCCACTTTTCCCTTTTAAATCTAGATCCGTTGATTTTGCAATGGAGTTTTCTATGGTCAGATGGTCATCTTCAGCAATGACCAAGTACATTGCACTGATACTAAAATGCTTTCCTGTTCGTTCTCCTTCTGAAAGAGCGATATCCTTCCAAGTATTATACTGAAGGTCCTTCAGATCTTCTCCTGTGATATCAGACTGGTTCTCAATAACCAGATAGTTCTTATCAACTAAAAGAGTATCATTCTGATCCGGTAATTTCGTCTCAGTCCCCTTCTTAATGTATATATTATCGCTTTTAAATTTTTCCTTAAGTAGATCAGCATGTGCGTCCAACATACCTACATAGTCATTATAGTCATACTGACTTAGCGTCAACCTGATCTCATTTCTGTCCTCAAGCACCTGATCCATCTTTTTCTCAAGTGCTATTTCCTGTTCAAGTTCCAAGTTTTCCTCAATCCCTTCTATGATTTGTGTACTAGCTGATGAAATATTTTTAAGAGACGTCTCAACGTCTTTAACGTTTGTAAGTTTATGCGTCCATTGGGCGATATACTCATTTGAGAATGATGAAGTATCAATCCCGAAATGCTTGTTGACAACATATGAGGTAAGTTCAGCTTCAAATTCTTTAACTGGTGTAGAAGTCATATTTGAATCATCACCATGCATGATAGCATGTGCCGTCTCATGGATTAATACTGTCATATTCTCTGTATCAGTGTTAAGCCTGTTCAATGAGATACGATTTTCACTAGGAGAGTAATATCCTTTGGCTGCGCCCATACCAATCAGACTGTAATTCTCACTTCTTACAGGAATGTTGTTACTTTCTAGGTATCTTTCTGTCGCCTGCAGAATATCTTTGACTATATTTTTATCAGTCACATCAAAATCAACTCTGCCGTTCGGATAGATTTTGGGATAATCTTCTGGTTTTGCATTCGTCTGAGTGATGTCATAGACAGGCTTAAGAGAAAAGAATGTTTTCTGAGAAGTGGATAGCTTATTCTCTGCAATTAATTCTTTTTCGATCTTGCTCGCATACTTCACCTGCTTTTCTCTGCCATTCTCATCCTTAAAGTATTTGACAGGAGTCGGAACCATAATATCTATTCCTCTTTGGTCAGGTAGAATTTCAAATCCCAGTTCCTTGTATTTCTCTTTGGATGCCACAAATCCTGCGCCCGGAAACTGACGTTGAATTGAGCCTATGTTACGTGGTGAATAACTGTACATGCGTGACATAAAATCAAGATAGTCTTTAACATCTTCCGGGCTGCGCTCATAAAGTTTAATGCTCTCCACTGCATCTTTAGCCCACTGTTTTTTCTCTTCCTCTTTCTGTTTGATCCAGTTCTTCTTGTTGTAAGCCATCTTGCCAGTTCCTCCTAATCAGTAAGATAGAAATGATTAAAATCTTCTATAGTAAATCTCCAGTCTTTTTCTTCACTCGCAGAATATTCAATCCACCATTCAGTTAGACAATTGTTTTTGTCTAATCTATAATGAATAGCCATTGCTTTATCATCCCTGATTAAATCTATGCAGGTACTCTTCGTTAGATTTTGAAGCATTGACAAAAAAACAATGAGACGATCCTTTTCAAATTCTTCATCAAAAGATATAACTGTCTTTTCTTCCGGACTACCTTCATAATCTGTATAAATTACATATGTTTTTTTCAAAGCTATTCCTCCTCCACAACTTTTTTCGTTTCAATATCAACTGTAAGAAAAATCTGTTCGTCACTTTCTTCTACAATGTTCATCAC
This sequence comes from Macrococcus bovicus, assembly GCF_030376725.1. NCBI lineage: Bacteria > Bacillati > Bacillota > Bacilli > Caryophanales > Staphylococcaceae > Macrococcus > Macrococcus bovicus. The sequence goes on along the minus strand of NZ_CP128469.1, from coordinate 2,718 downwards.
TACATCGTCTGCCTGAACTTTAATCTCTTCATCAAGCAAAGGGCTGAACACAAGAAGTTCATTCTTGTCTTCAGTCACATCGATAACCAGACATTGATCCAACATTAAATTCACCTCCTTTCAAAATAAAAAGCCAACAACGATAATAGTTGTTGGCTTGCTTGGTATTCTGTTAGCGCCCGTATTCCTGTCTGCCTCTCTCACGTTCAATGTTCTGTTGAAGTTGGTGATGTTGATATTCGAGTTCACGATCTCTTTTCTCACTTCTGAGAGTTGTCTTGACTGCATGATTGATTTTGTGCAGATGAATAGGCTTCTGAAACTTTATCCTGGATTCACTTTTTGGATGATTATATTTCTGTTTGTAACTTTCACGGCTAATGAGCTTTGTTCTTCTAAAATATTTGTCATCAATATGGGTGTCAGTGCTCTTATCTTTTTTGTAGCTGATTGACTTTTCACTTTGTTTCATTTCTTTCAAAAGCTCATTACCAGTCTTCGATTTCAGCTCATTCATTTTGTTTTCAGCGTAATCTTTATATCTGTCATCCTTTCCTTCGCCATAGACTTCCTTATAGTATTCTTCCTCCTTATTCAGTAACTCCTTATATTCATTGTAATCCTCATAATGAAATTTATTGAGATGATAAACAGTGTATTCATCAATAAATGGCCGGACGTTATCCAGTTTTCTATTGTTGTACTGCCAGTCTTTCTTATTTTCCGGAAGACTTTCTCTGATTGATTCCAGGAGTCTCTTTTGCTTCAGGTCATCTTTATCAATCGTAATTGAATGATGCAACTTAAATCTTCTGTCAGATATAAGCTGTAGATCCTGTGTACGATCAATCAAGTTGTTGGCTAAAGTACTTTTCATTTTATCGAGCGTTTTCTTTTTCAGTTTTGCTTTCGGCTGAAGTTCATACTCTCCTGTCCGTTCATATTCCTTACTGCTTATTTTTTTCATCTTCTCAATCTGAACAAGGGGTCTGGTGTTCTTCATTTCAACAACTGAAGTATGAACATGAATATTATCAGTGTCATAATGTATCTCTCCACACCAGACTGCTGACTGATCGAGACCTTCCTCTTTCATCATCACACGAATAGATTCTCTTACAGCCTGTTTAATTTTAATTTCATTCACATACCCTGTTTTATCATCGAGCAGATTATGTTTTTTCAAAAACTCATTATCAAATGAATAGACGTTTCCCCACAAGACACTCCCATTATCCTGTCCTTTATTGAAGGCATCCTTCATCGCAATCTTTTCATCAAATGAGAAATAATCTGAGTTATCACCGAACAATCCTGATGCTTTGACATCTTTATTCATATAATTAATATAGTTTCCATAAACCACATCATTTTGTTTATCATTTTCTTTTATATAGTCAATCAGATCTTGTGTTCCTCCACTCTTTAGATATTCATCGTATTCTTCTATCAGTTTCTTTTCTTTTTTAGATAAGAGAATGCGATCATCTTCAATGGCTGACTCCATCCGTTTTAATTTGTCGATATGTGATAAGGTGTTTCCGTTCTTTCTGTCATATCTTTCATAATAGTCAATGATGCCACTATAATTTTTTTTACTGCCTGTTACAAAGTTTGAAATCATTACGACACCCGGTCTCATTTCATATCATCCTTTTTTAGTTGAAGAAATTATTTTCACCTTTTGCTTTTGTTTCTTTCTCAATTCTTTTATCCAGCAACTCTTTCGCTTTGTTGAAGGAAGCACTATAACCATCCCGATAAGACGTGACCGGCACATGATCATGACGGTCGGCTGAGAATGAGACAATCTCTAAAATCATCTCTAAATTTTTATCAATGGCACCCAATCTCTTTTCAGCAGGATCAGTTTTCAAAGCATTATATTTATTCTCAATCTCTAACAGATAATCGAAGACCTGATTCATTGAGTTGAAGTTTTTGTTAATTTTCATCTCCTGCAAAAATTCAAATGTATTCTCTTTAAGATAAAACGTTTTTCTCATTGCATCCATTTAATCACCTCATGTAATGTTTTATAACGGCACTTAAATTATTTATTTCTTTTACAATTTCTGCATTCACATCTATAAGTCGGTTCACGGTATTATTATGTTCATTTAAGTGATTAGTAATCTTTCTGTCTAGTTTCTCCAGTTCCTCGTCTGCTAAAGATCGCTTAATTATTATCCTTACAAGTTCACTTTTAGAAATGTTTTTTTCTTTCGCAATATGATCTAGTTTTAAATGTATATCGTCTTCCAGTTTTCGTATCTGTAATGGTTTCATTTAATCACCTACATAAAATTTAATTTTGTATTACTAAAAGTAATACATAAAAAGTAATACATATTATGACTCATAATATGTATTACTTTTGTCTAAAAATGCTCTATTTTTGTATTACTTTTGTATTACTTTCAGTAAAATTATGCATGCACATAAGTAATACAAAAGTAATACATCGGAACCTGTCGGCACTGCCGACACTATCACGTTTTCGGCTCTGCCGAAATTGCCCGTCAGGGCAAAGTGCATGCAGGTTCCCTTATGCTCATGTTTTAAAATTAATGATTTGGTAAGATTTCAGGCTGTTAGGTCCATGTTTATCTTATTGATTTCAGTTTTCTTTATTTCTATTTTCTTTTTGATGTTATTAATTTCTGACACATTGGCTGTTATCGTACTCTTATAATCATCTATTTTTAATAAGGCTGA